>NZ_JASATU010000002.1:0-2187 GCF_032906605.1 Leptothoe sp. LEGE 181152 | reverse complement strand
TTGTCTACCTGTTCTTTAACCTCTAACTGCTTGGGTGTTGGCTTATGCTGGTTTACCCTGGGGCCTAACTTCACCGCCTCACTCTGACCTAGCAAACCAGAGTGGTATAACTCCCTGGCAATCTGGGGGGCACGAGCGATCGCACGGGCACGCTTTTGGCGCTTCTCTTCTGCTTCGTTAAGTGGTTTCGGGACATCATGTCCCGAAACCAAATCCTTTTCTGTGTACTGGTTTCCGTTGAAATTCCCCTCTCTAGCATCTTCAGGTGTCAGAGCTTCGATGACTTCTCTGCGCATCTGTTCAAACTCTTCCACCTTTTCTTTGAGTTGATGGCGGAATGGAGCCTTGATTGCATGGTTAAGCACTTCTTTGGACACACCTGCACCATTTGGGTAGGGTTTGGTTAGATACTCCTCTAGCGTCGCCGCTGATTCCTGCCAGGTTCCTTCATGAATAACCCCATGAATCATGTTGATAAACAGGTCTGGGCTGACACCTTTGGCTTCTGCGGCTCTGTGTATCTGTAGGGTGTACCAGCCTGACGTTGTATATGTGGATGGTCGGATAATAACGTCAGCCATATCAACCTCCTTTAGCTGCTGTCTTTGCAAATCGCCATTGTGAAATCTTGGCTCTCAGGTACTCTTCACCTAGAGCAGGAATTTTTCCGACATACCTTAGCATGTTCGTAAGCTGTTCTCTGTCAGCGTATTTGGGTTGAATGTCAATGCCAGTTTCCTGCTTCAGGATGTACCAAGCCACTTCATAAGAATTGTTTCTTGAAAGCGTTGTGTCTACTTGATATCTCAATAGCCGAGAAATTGCATTCGGATTTCTGGATTTTTCGGTGCCTGTAACTTCGTATAGCAACTGATCTCTCAACTGTTGAAGCGTTTTATCTGGATGCATCGACGGTGGGATGAATCCATCTCGTTTCATGTTTTCAGCAATATTGACGCCTGCATCACGCAAAATCTTTGCAATGGACGTTGTTGCTATGCCCTCCAATCCGTGTTTTTGTTCTAAGTAGGCAAGTTCTTGATGCCCCAAGTCCTTTGACTCGTCGGTGCCTTTAACTACAGATGGCAATACCTCAAGATCTGCCATTGAACCAGATTCCTTCTTTTTCCCAGTGCTGTTCTTAGGCTTAGAAGCTTGTTTTTTCTTTATTCTCAACCCTGCCATCGCCTCACTCTTCTTCGCCTCAGCATAGGCGACAGCCTCAGGATCACACGGCATGATTACTCTTGCAGGTTGCACATCGAATGGTAGTTCTTTTCTGACCCTAGCTACTCTGCCAAATAGTTGATCCAAAAATCCCCATTCTCTATAGTTCGTTAGGCAGCACAATACATTGAGGCGATTGCAGCTAAATCCTATAAACGCTTGCCTAACTGTGATCAGGACATCTATTGATTCATCTCGCTTGAACTTTTGAAGCGCTTCAATACTTTTAGGGCCATCACTAGAAATAGCGACCACCGTTTTTAGGTGTGGATAGGTGGTCTTGAAGTACGCTTCAATCTTCTTGGCCTGTCCCTGATCATAGGCAGCAACCAACATTCCAAAATGCTGCCATATAGCCTTAGCATCGTTTAATTCATTGACACTGATATCAATGAGATGTTGATAAAACTCAGCCTCTTTAAGAAAGCGTCCTAACTTTCTCTTCATTTTTGAAACCTGCATCAATTCAGAAGGCTTTCCAACTTTATGCCAAATGCCTTCAGCGTCGGGCATTTTGAACATGACATCTCGAAGATACCCTTGGGCGACACCTTCTTGATAAGAAGCGGTTACATCGTATACCGGGAAAATCTCATTATTAGGGTCTGGCGCTGTATATTGAACACCCCAAACCCGTTCGCCGTTGCCCCTTGACGTGCCACCCATCACCAAAATATAGGGATAGAACTCAGCTAACTGGTCCATCGTCCCGGCGAATTTGTTGGTGGGTTCACCAGTCTTGGGGTCAATGCCCAGATATTGAGCTTCATCTAACACCAACAACGTTCGCTTCTGCTTAGCAAAATCCCGATGAAATTCAGGGCTACTGATCAACGATGAAAAACAAATTGAATATCCATCTTCTTCGCCAGTACAAAACGCCTGATAAGCATACCTGGGTTCATATCCTTTGAAGTCACGAGGATTAGAGCCAACCGTAAAGGCTTTAAATTTTGGACT
>NZ_JASATU010000001.1:0-284094 GCF_032906605.1 Leptothoe sp. LEGE 181152 | reverse complement strand
CCAGCTCTAAAACAGCCCCCATGAACAGATTTTGTCCGTTTGGAACCCTTCAACATCTAAAAAAAGGGGAGGATAACAGTCTCAGATGAGACTCGATTTTTCAGAAGCCTAATAAATAGAGGTGCCCATAATGCCAAGGCTTGGAAATCTGAAAAACAGCTCATAAACTTGGTTGCTGACTTCATTGCCTCCTTACCGAGTGAGTAATGGGCAAGCGGGTTCGGCTGGCTCACAACTCGCTGAGACGAACTGGCTAAGCGGGCAAAAGCGATGTATGGGGTTATGTAACTCGTAAACTTTGCTACGGTTTAATTATGCGGAGATAGTGACCTAAAGGTTGTTTGTGAGCAATTGGAGCCAATTCAGTTGAAGTTCATTTGAGAAGTAAACTTAGGGCACGACGGATATAGACTTTCCAAGATTCTGTCGGCGGGAAGATCAATGTATAGAGCATGATGCCGCTCATTGTGTCGAAAACCAAACCTGAATCTAAGTCTGTTGAAATTTCGTTTTTTGCTTTTGCCCGTTCGATGACAATGTCGAAGGCTTGTCTACGGGGTTGTAGATACTTCTCCCAATAAACTTGAGCAAACCCAGGATTGCTTGATGCACTACTGATAATCATGGCAACAGCCTGCCGCCCAATTGGAGTAAGGGTTATTTGTGCTGCATTTTCAATAAGTGCATCTATATCACTCCAAAGGTTTCCTGTATCAGGAATTAACACCTCTTCCCTAATGCTTTCAATTGCATCAGCAACTAGTTCATCTTTACTGCTATAACGCCGGTAGATGGTGGTCTTGCCAACTCCAGCACGAGAGGCGATCGCCTCAATACTCATCGCTTCAAAGCCGACTTCTGACAACAAACCTAGCGCGGCTTTCAGCATTGCCTGGTGAGAGGCTGCGCTACGAGGTCTTCCGGGAGATTTTTTTTTGGTATCGTTCATAGATGCTATTATAATTTACGATACCGTACCGTATCGTAAATGCTATGCCCCAAAAACCTCTTTACATGGACAAGCACAGTACTCAAACCTTACGAGCAGGTCTAGCGGAGTACTATGCTCTCAATCCACACGTTACTGATCCAGCGACACAACCTTCAGACTTCGGCAAAATTTTGCGATCGCACGATGTAGGGCATGTGATTTACGGTTGTGATACAGGAATGTACGATGAGCTAAAAATTCTGCCACTATTTTGGTGGACGAGTGAATGTACGTTTCAGGTGTACTTGAAGATGAAAAACTCCCCTGCCGTTGATGTGATGTATGAAGATATGATCAGAGACAAGGGCTCGCTGTGGCTATACGGAGCAATTTTGAGGGTGCTTCCTGGGGTACTTTTAGAATTAATTCCAATTTGGTTTAAAACTCGCAACCGCCCAAAACTGCTGCCATTTCTTGAGTTTGAGCCGTTGCTTGATCGTTCTCTTTTGGATATCCGCCAAGAGTTTGATCTGTTGCTTTTTATAAGATAAGTTCTAATTGCGCATCAGCCACCCAACACTTCATGGCAGTTGTAACAACCAACGAGTTGCATTCAGCTCAATTAAGAGAAACTATGATAGATATCCTAAATTGGTCTGCAAATCTTGAATATATAAAAGGAGATCGAAGTCGTCAGAGATTAATGGTTGAGATTGCATCAATCCTCAAAACAAATTTATAAAAGTGATGGATAGACGCTATAACAATTTGCTTGGATCGGCTCACGAAAGCCACTGTCATCCAAATTGCTAAAGCTTTCAAAGCTGACATGACAGGTATCTGTAGTCTTTTGCGTAGATTAGGGCTGCAACGCGTACACATAGCTCTGCAAACCAGCAAGCAAGAAAGCCAGCATCGTAACCAAGAGCTCTAGACCAGCCAAAGCCGCGGATCGCGGTTGCCATTAACTCCATTGCGTAATGAGGGCTATGCCATTTGAAACATCTATCTAAGCATCCAGTGTGTGTTAGGGTAATAAACTGCAACTTAGTTCCGGTCTATTGTTGCAGCCTTGGTACTTGTTGACCCAAGTCATCCAACGCAACCATACGTTTATTGCTCTTAAGACTGGTCCCAGCATTGCATTTGGGTTAGGGGCGCATTTAGGAGCTACTAAAAACCCATGACATTTGAGACGCTAGGTCTTACGGCCCAACTCCTACGTGCTGTGGCTGAGGAAGGCTACACAGCAGCAACTCCGATTCAGGAGCAGGCAATTCCTGCCATTTTGCAAGGAAATGACATTTTTGCCAGTGCTCAGACGGGTACGGGGAAAACAGCAGGGTTTACCTTACCCTTGCTGCAACGCCTCAGCAGCAATCCCCCTACCAAAACGCAACGAGCCCCACGGGCTCTAATCTTGACTCCCACCCGTGAATTGGCTGCTCAAGTTCACAATAGTGTCAATACTTACGGCAAATACCTGCCCATTAAATCAGTGGTGGTGTTTGGTGGCGTCGGCATTGTGCGCCAAATTAAAGCGTTGAAGCAGGGGAGTGACATTGTGGTCGCAACTCCAGGTCGCTTGCTGGACCATGTTAGTCAACATACAATTGATCTATCTCAGATCGAAATGCTGGTGCTGGATGAGTGCGATCGCATGTTGGACATGGGGTTCATCCATGACATTCGCAAGGTTTTGGCACAACTGCCTGCATCGCGGCAGACCCTGATGTTTTCCGCCACATTCTCAAAGGCTATCCGGAAACTAGCAAGCACGCTGCTACACAATCCAGTGCAGATTGAAGTTGCCCCCCGTAACACGGCGGCTGAACAAGTTGAACAACTCGTATATCCCGTTGATCGCACGCGTAAGCGAGAACTCCTGTCATATTTAATTGGCTTTAACAATTGGCAACAGGTGCTTGTCTTCACCCGTACCAAACATGGTGCCAATCGTCTGGCCGAACAATTGGCTAAAGATGGCTTGAAAACAGCCGCCATTCACGGCAACAAAAGTCAGGCCGCTCGTACCCGTGCCTTGCGAGACTTTAAGCAAAGTAAGGTGCGAGTGCTGGTTGCAACCGATGTTGCCTCACGGGGGTTAGACATTGACCAGCTTCCCCACGTCGTCAATTTTGAATTACCCAATGTGCCGGAAGACTATGTACACCGGATTGGTCGGACTGGACGGGCTGGTAATGAAGGCCAAGCCATTTCGCTAGTTTCCAATGATGAACAATCTCTGTTAAAGAGAATTGAAAAGTTACTCAAGCGCAAACTCACTCAGTCTGTCCTTCCCGGTTATGAACCAACGGCTGCCCCTAATCATCAGGGAGAGCAACCAAAGCGTCAACGCTCTAAGTCACGTCGGAGAAATTACAATTCATCCAACACTCAAGCACGTCCTGCCCAGGGTAAAAAGTCTCCCACCGGTAACCACCGTAAACGGCTCCGTAAGGCTTAATTGCAAAACCGTTTATAAAAACAGGCAGGTTTCAAGAAGAATGCTGCTGGTTAGGAATCAGAGGCGGTTTGAGGCGACTCATCAATGCAACCGCTGCCCTATCACCTGGCATTTGATCGAGGCCAGTGATCGCACTTTGTGCCAGTGGACAGGCTACTGGCACAAAGTGCTGAGTGTGAAGGCAGGACGTGAGCGAGTGGCCCATTGAGTGAGTACAGGTTAGGCTGCTGAGGTTAGAAGCCAATTTTCATCAACGATGACGACATGCTTAGACACAGTACGGTATCTACAAGACATATGTATTGCTCGTGCGACAGATGATGCCAGTGATCAGGAGGCCAGTAAGTTCCATTTAGGAGCAAGCCATCCATAACGTCCAAAATTTGGACGTTGATTTATTTTATTTCCTTAGAATTATTAAGGGATAGCGCCGTCAGAGATCTTCTTCCTCTGGAAAGTGAGCATCCCCCTGTAAACTGCAAACTCAATATCGAGCCCTAGTATGAAATTCAGTAAAATCAGTATAATTATTGGTACTCAAAAAGGCGGCACAAGCAGTTTATTTAATTATCTATCTCAGCATCCACAGGTATCAAAGTCGAAGATGAAAGAAACTGACTTCTTCTTAAAAGACGGTAAGTGGGGCAAAGGTATTGACTACTACGAGAACCTATATGCGTGGGATTTAAACAACCATTTAACAGCATTAGAAGCCTCACCAAATTACACTCGTTCTCTGAATAATGTCAGAAAAGTTATTCAGCGCATGAAAACAGTGGACATCAGGTATAAGTTTATTTATATCTTGAGAGACCCTGTTCAAAAAATTGAATCTATGAGGAAGCAGGGTATTTATCAAGGCTGGTATGCTAAACATTTGGCAAAAGAAACACCAAACAGTTTGCCGTTAAATGTAATTGAATCTGTTAGCTATGCAGCAATAGTTGATGCTTTTACACGCAACTTTTCAAGGGAGCAAATACTTTTACTAAAAACAGATGAACTAAAGAAAGACGTTATTTCTATGACTTTGAAATGTAAAATCTGTCCCTTTTTGGAGATAGAACCATCATTCGAATTTTCCCTTGGAAAAATACATAATTCCAAAAACTCCTACAGGACTGACACAATTTGGCATTACTTAAGGGAGGCCAGATATTTAAATCCGCTCAAAAATATATTCCCTGACTCAATCAAGAACAATGCCCGTAATGTGCTAGCGAGGCCACTGATGAATCAGGATCAGGGTAAAGTCCCTCCTTTAACAGATGCGCAAAAAGATTTCATTCGGGCGATGCTAAAGGACGATAGTCATCGCTTAGAAACTGAATACAGTTTGGATATATCAAATTGGGATTTGAATTAACGGAATGTACTCATATTATTTTTGGTGTGCCTTGACTCTAATCTTTCTTTTTCTATAGTCCTTTTTTAAATCAATCATGAAGTAGCTTTTAAGGCTGTATAGGTTTAGCGCATACTCTGGGGCCAAAATTGACTGGCGTACAAAGCTGCTTGTGTGCGATCGCGCAGTTGGAGTTGGCTCAAAATGCTGGTGACATGGTTCCGAACGGTGCGCTCAGAGATAAAAAGGTTTTCTCCAATTTCGCGATTATTGAGTCCTGTAACAATCAATTGGAGCACCTCTTGTTCGCGGGGGGATAGCGATCTCAACTTTTCAGGAAGTGCAGTTTCAGCATGAACAAGAGGTGCCCCTGGTGCTTGAGAAGCGCCTAACGTCTTTTCAAAAAGACCAGGTCCCATGTGGGTATAGCCTTGATAGACAGCTCGAATAGCCATCACCAAGTCCTGAATAGGGGTTTGCTTAAGCAAATAGCCTTTAGCCCCCCAACCCATGGCTTGCTGGACATAGTCACTATCGTCAAATGTGGTGAGCACAAGAATGTTTACCGCTGGAAAGTCGGCACAGATCTGTTTTGTTGCCGCGACACCATCCACCACCGGCATCCGCACATCCATTAAAATTACATCAGGTTGATTGGAGGTGCCATAGAGTGTTGAGACGTGATCAATCGCCTGTTGACCATTGGCTGCGTCGCCAACTACCTGTAAATCAGGTTGATTTTCCAACAGATTGGCCAAACCTTGTCGAATAATGGGTTGGTCATCCACCAGTAAGACACGAATCATCCTCTTGACCTCCTTAGATCTCCCCATTCATCAATCTCTCATATAAAGTTCTGGTCACCTGTCACCGATACTGAATTCAAATTTGGTAGAGGTAGAGGAGACTCTAGAGTCTGAGGAAGAGGCAAAACTACGCTGATGCGACAGCCAGTCCCTGATGCACTCCAGATTTGGCAGGTTCCACTAAGTGCGATCGCACGTTCCTTCATGCCCCGTAAGCCAAACCCGGTCGTATTTTTGCTAGGATCAAACCCCTTGCCATTATCCAACACTTCTACATATAGACTCTGTGGTTTAGTCGATAGCTGCACAGATAGCTGTGTGGCTTGGGCGTGTTTCACCACATTGGTGAGGGCTTCCTGCACAATCCGGTAGGCGGTCAGACTCAGCTCATCGGACAGCGGTGCCGTAATATTAATCTCACACGCTGGCGTTATCGGTGTGGATTGACAGACCTTATTAACCAATTCGGTAATCGCCACCTGCAAAGATTTATCCGTTTGAGGAGAGTCGCGCAGAGCCGCAACAGCCCGTGAAACCTCTTTGAGCGCCTGATAAGATGAATCTTTAGCTTCAAGCAGATAGGATTTTGCCCGCCCATTATCTTGTCCCCAAAAAAGGAGAACATTTTCTAGCAAAATAGTTTGAGCGGTCAGGGAATGTCCGAGGGAGTCATGAATTTCGCGGGCGATGCGATTACGTTCTTGTAATGCGGCCTGGCCTTCCACCTGTAGCGCATATTGTTGTAATTGACCATGGGCGCTCTCCAGTTTCTGTTGATTCCTATGAAGACTGAGCAAAGCATCCACCAGTAAAAAAACAAACAGTAGCGCCAGGGTAAAGAGAATAATGGCATTGGTCTGAAACACGCTTACCTGCCATGCCTCAGGGGTTGACATCAGTCGGGATAGATTTCGGCCCATGGCCGTCTGACCCAAAGTTAATGATAAAAATAAATGTGAGCCAAACGTAATGCCGGCCACTACGAGTCGCCCTCGTGTGTGAAAGATTTGACAACTACGGATGATAATAACCAATCCCAGCAGTGGGATAATCCTGACCATCAAAGGATTATCGAGACAACGCAGAACCAAAATACCGAAGAGGCTAAGCTCGATTGCGGTATAAAGAATCTTGGCCCGGCACTGAGTCAGCGGTAAATAAAGCCCCATGACGCCAATCAAACCAAACAAGAGCAGTTCTAGCCAGGTAACCTGAAATGTCCGATGGAAAACCATGGCCGTAATGCTAACCAGCACACCCATACTGAGCAAAATCCACTCAATATGCAGCAGTATGCGTAAGGGTCTGGTGACTGTGAAATCTGGGAATAGCCGGGAGGGTGGATTTAGGACCATTAGGCTTCAACTCTTAACACAAAGGGGTTCTCTCTAGGGTTCAGGCTAGCCTGTATACAGCTCTATGCGACGTTGTCTGATGACGACAGTTGCGGTTCCCCTTAGTCAAGGCTACGGTGTACACACAAGTACTGGAAACTAGCGTTTTTTGTTGCACTACCCCCTCTAACTCCCCCTTAGTAAGGGGGAGAACTGGAGTTTCCCCCCTTACCAAGGGGGGATTAAGGGGGGTAATGCAGGATTTTGAGCTCACTTCCGAGATGTATATACACGGTAGCCTTAGTCAAGGGGAACCTTGGGTTAGAGCATCTTGAACCTAGGGCATTGCTTGAAATAATCCCTAATTTACCATTGCGAAATTGAGCCGCCCAGTCACCTAAGTCCTAATTTTATGGGACTTTCGGTAGGACAATAGTCCTGGTAAGGCATACACTCAGTTGCGCATGACGAAGAATGCATAGCTGAAATAGTCAGAGTACTTGCGGAAGGTTGCGATCTCGTTTCTCGCCTCTTTCAGGACAGCCTCTGCCTCCGGTATGCCACTCCACTCTGCTGTTTTCTCAGCGATGCGCTCCTCCATTGGGTTGTAGTAATGCTCAGTCCATGCGGTAGTTGGCAATACGAAATGCCCGACGGACTCGTAGCCAATGCGCTTAATAACGTCAAGTTTCGCAGCTACAGTATCAATCTCGGGATACTCTTTCCAGAATTCAACTGCCTCAGCCGGGGGGTTAGATTTTAACCACACCACCTCGCTGACCGCTACGTAGCCACCTGGTTTAAGGAAATTTTTAACTTTCTTGAGGCCCGTTTCGAAACCTAAGAAATAGATCGAGCCCTCAAACCAAACAACATCAAAGCTCGACTCTGGGAAAGCCATCTCCGTCATACTCTGCTCTAATGTTTCGAGGCGATCAGAGACCCCAGCATTTTCAGCTCTAGCTCTTACTTGGGCAATCATTTCTGGGAGGAGGTCAAGGGCGACAACTGTACCCGATGTGATACGCAAAAGCTCGACTGTCTGCATACCAGGGCCACAGCCAACGTCCAGGATTTTGGGTAACTCAGGGAGATTCGACATCATTTCGAAGGCTCTCCGAGTCAGCTCGTTGGAGCCAGGGCCAGCTCGCGGCAAGGTTCCATAGATCTGGAGAAAGTAATCCATCAGATTCCTCCTTTAACTTTTCAGATCATAGTCTCATCAAATGATGGGTTTAGCACCTACCAAAGAGGGTAAGCGGTGCATGACTCACACTACGACCATAGTTACTAAGCTTCTTGAATGTAATCAACCTAAAGGGTATAAGTGCCAATCTCATCAAGTATTCAACGTTTTGTTCTTGAAGGGCAGCAACAGATTTATGTTCTTTCTCACCCTCAAAAGTATACACGCCAAAGGCATTGAATCTTCTCCACAAACGAATAAGACGAGTAAAATCCTTTTGTGAATTTATTTTAATTCCTTGCAAGGGTAGGCAATGCTTTCTTGGAAGGCTGAAAAGGTGGCTAATTCTGGCTTTTTAGCGGAAAAGTTGACGTGTTATGAGATTGGTATAGACAAGTTTAGGCTGTCTGAAGATGGGAATATTAATCAAAATAAATTAATAATTAGAAGCGTATTGAGTTCAATTTGAGAAAGTCAAGGGTTGTTCTCCAAAATGTTGAGTATTTCATGGCTTAGCCAATATATGCCCCATGGCTACTGCTATGGGTGGAGGCCCAGTCTGGTTGGCTTACATTTAGTATCAGACACTTTCATTGGGCTGGCTTACTATTCTATTGCCATCACCTTAGTCTGTTTCCTGAAAAAGCGTGAGAGTATCCCCTTTTATAAAATATTTCTGCTTTTTGCAGCGTTTATTTTTTTATGTGGTACTACACATTTAGTTGAGGTCTGGACCCTATGGCATTCAGACTATTGGGTTTCTGGTGTTCTTAAGGCGATCACAGCCGGTATTTCTACGTATACTGCGATTGCCCTCATCCCCATGCTACCTAAAGCTCTAGACTTACGTACCCCAGCTAAGCTAGAAGCCTTAAATCAACAATTGGAACAGGAAATCGCTGAGCGTAGACAAGCTGAAGTAGAGCTACGAGAATTATCGACCCGGCTAGACTTAGCTCTGGAGGCAGTGGGCATTGGTATTTGGGATTGGAACATCACTCACAATAAATTGATCTGGGATAGTCGGTTCTATGAACTCTATGGCACTACACCGGAAGCGTTTGAGCGAGATTACTCAGCCTGGGCAAAGCGTGTTCATCCAGAGGATCGACCGCATGCAGAAGCTGCTATACAGCGTGCTTTACGCAATGAAGCCGTCTATGACATTGAATTTCGGGTAGTTCATGCCGATGGCGTAATTCGCTATATGAAAGCGGATGGCCTGGTGCAACGGGATGACGAGGGAACCCCTATTCGTATGATTGGGACAAACTACGACATCACCGATCGGAAAGAGGCCGAACACCAGTTGATGGCGAGTGAAGAACGCTTTGCTAGCCTTACGGCTACGGCTCCCGTAGGCATTTTTCGGGCAAATACTGAGGGAAGTTGTATTTATGTCAACAAACATTTATGCGAGATTGCCCGGTTGCCCTCGGAGAAAATGTTAGGAGCAGGATGGATTCAGGCTATATATCCAGAGGATCGAGACATTATTTTGGCAGAATGGCATAACGCTACTAGCCAGAATCTTCCCTTTCAAGTGGAATATCGATTTGGAAATCCATCAGGCCCAGTGACTTGGGTATATGAGAAAGCGGTCCCAGAATTCAATCACGCCCATGAAGTGATCGGCTATATAGGGTGTCTGACTAATATTACCGAGCGTAAACAAACAGAACTTCGACTGAAAGCTGCTACAGATGAAGTTGCGCAAAAAGAGGCCCTGTTTCGAAACACGTTTGAGCAAGCGGCGGTAGGCATTGCACATCTTGCTATCACCAGGCAATTTATTCGTCTTAACCAGCGCTACTGTGAAATTCTTGGCTATTCACAACAAGAACTTTTAAACCTTACGTTTCAAGACATTACCTACCTAGAGGATGTGGAGCATGACCTGCACTATACACAGCAGGTTCTTACAAATCAGATTCAGACCTTCTCCATGGAAAAACGCTATATCCGCAAGAATGGAACTCTTATGTGGGCCCATGTGACGGTTTCCTTGGTAAGGTTTCAGAATGGTGAGCCGGATTATTTTATTGAGGTGATAGAAGATATCACTGCTCGCAAACAAACGGAAGAAATGCTGCGTCTCTATGAGCGTGCGGTGTGTACTACACCCGACCATATGTCATTTGTGGATTGCGATTATATCTATTCCATGGTCAATGATGCCTATGCTCAAAAATTTGGTAAATCCAAAGCCGAGATTATTGGTCATTCCGTAGCAGAGCTTCTGGGCGAGGGCGTATTTTTGCAAACTATTAAACCTAATCTTGATCGCACCTTTGCAGGGGAAACAGTTCACTACCAAAGTCTATTTTCCCTGCCTGATGAGCGACAGCAACAGCAGTATCTGGATGTTACCTATGCCCCTTATCACGAAGTAGATGGAACGATTACCGGGGCTGTCGTCAGCGTGCGAGATATCTCAGAAATCCATACAGCTGAGTTAGCCCTGACCCACCAGACATGTCGGGCGGAGGCTTTGCTAGAGCTATCTCAGCTAGCTGAGCAATTGAATGAACATGAATTTATACAACAGGCCCAGGACATTGCCAAAAACCTGACGGGTAGTCAGGTCGCATTCCTTTATCTTGTCTATGAGGATCAAGCAACCTTTGAATTGATGGGTGGGGGGCAGCAAACCTTAACTGACTTTGGTAATACCGTCGCTAAGGCTGGTCTGCCAATTAATCAGGCGGGGATTTTGGCTGATGTTCTACATCAGCGCAAGTCTATAATTTGCAATTATGCCTGTGGTCCCGCTCTACAAGAACAAGACTTTCTTCAAACACAAGGATTATTGCAAAATCATGAGCACCTTAGTTGCCTCCTGAGTATTCCTGTCATTGAAAATGGCAAAGTCGTGATGCTCACAGGAGTTGGCAACAAGGACAGCAGCTACACCGATATGGATGTTGAGACGGTGCAGTTGATTTCCAATCTGGTCTGGCACACAATGCAGCATTATCGATCGCTACAAACGGCTCGGTTACTGGCTGCGGTGGTGGAGTCTACCGAAGACGCCATCATTACCAAGGATCTCAATTGTTCCATTACCAGTTGGAATGTAGGAGCAGAAAAACTTCTGGGGTATTCAGCATCAGAAGCAATCGGACAACCGATCACCATGCTTTTCCCAAATGATCGGATTTCTGAAGAAGTTTATATTCTTGCACAGATCACTCAGGGCGAGAGCATTGACCATTTTGAAACGGTTCGTCGTCATAAAAACGGTACGCTTTTAAACGTGTCGCTGACCATTTCCCCCCTAAGGGATCGAACTGGCCAGGTGATTGGGGGCTCAAAAATTATGCGAGATATTTCCGCCCGTAAGGCGGCAGAGGATCAACTTAAGGCGGAAGTGAAAAGGCGTCAGCAAGTGATTCAGGCGTTGCAACTTACTACCCAACGCCTAGAGGAAAGTAACCAAGAACTTCAGGATTTTGCCTATGTGGCTTCCCATGATCTCCAGGAACCTCTGCGGAAAGTGCAAGTCTTTGGCGATCGCTTAAGCCATACCTGTCAAGATCGGCTTTCTGAGAAAGGGCAAGACTATTTGGCACGAATGCTAAATGCGGCAGTGCGTGCCCAGGCGCTGATTAATGATTTGCTTAGCTTTTCGAGGGTGACAACGCAGGCTAAACCCTTTACTCCCACTGACTTATCACAAGTCATGGCAGGGGTTTTATCAGATCTAGAGGTTCGCATTGAGCAAACTGGGGCTACCGTAGATGTGGACCCGTTACCGACCATTGATGCTGACCGCATGCAAATGCAACAGGTCTTTCAAAATCTTGTCGGTAATGCCCTCAAGTTTCATAAACCAGATGTAGTACCCCAGGTTCAGGTGAGGATGCAGAGTTATTTTACGGGAGGAAAAGAATTTTGTGAATTACGAGTGATCGACAATGGAATAGGTTTTGATGTTAAGTATTGCGATCGCATTTTTCAGCCATTTCAGCGCCTTCACGGACGCAAAGCCTATGAGGGCAGTGGTATTGGTTTAGCAATTTGTCGTAAGGTGATTCACCGTCACGGGGGAATACTCCGGGCAGAAAGTCAGCCTGGAGAAGGAGCCACATTTATCGCCACCTTACCAGTTCATCATTCCCAAGGAGAGGAGAATGTCTCAACAACGGAGTAAACCTGCGATTATTCTAATGGCCGACGACGATGAGGACGATCGCCTTTTTACCCAGGAAGCCTTAGCCGAAAATCGAGTTGCTAACGAGCTGTATTTCGTTGAAGATGGGGAAGACCTGATGGATTATCTATATCAACGAGGAAACTACAGTGACCCTGATGTTGCACCCCGTCCCACGTTAATTTTATTGGACCTGAATATGCCTCGCAAAGATGGTCGTGAAGCCCTGGAAGAGATTAAGAAGGATCCTGTACTACGCAGTATTCCAGTCGTAGTATTAACCACATCTAAAGCCGAAGAAGATATTTTAAAAACCTATGATTTGGGTGCTAACTCATTTATTACTAAACCTGTGGGCTTTCAATCCATGGTTGATATTATGAAAACCCTTGGTACATACTGGTTTCAAATTGTACATTTGCCAGATGAGGTCAGCTCAGCATCAAGGCCTTAAGACACTCTTTGAATTACATGTCAACGTTTTTATACCTTATGCATTCAGCTTTGCAACCTCTTAAGAGCGCTAGAAATCTAAAGTACTGAAAGGTTTCCTATCAAAGGTTATCCATCTTAAAGACTCAACTCTTATCGTCACGGATCTTAGGAAAATGATAACAATGAGTGATTTGTCATACCAAGTCTTACTAATCGACGACGATGAAGATGATTATATTGTTACCCGAGACTTATTACAAGACTCAGAACAAGCATCCTTTGAGTTGAACTGGGTAAATACTTTTCAAGCTGGCCTTGAGGCCCTACATGCTGATTTTTATGATGTTTATTTATTGGACTATCGTTTAGGGGCAAAAACTGGCTTAGAGCTATTGCAAGCCGCTGTAGAATCTGGTCTACGTAAGCCAGTGATCCTTTTGACAGGGTTAAGCAACTACGATATCGATCGTCAATGTATGGCGATGGGAGCCTCAGACTATTTAGTTAAAGGTAACCTGTTGACCGGCCCACTCCTGGAACGTTCAATCTTGCATGCGATAGAACGCACTCAAGCGGCAGCGGAAATATGCTTATTAACCCATGTGCTTCAGAGTATTCATGATGGTGTATATATGGCGACTGAAGAGGGAGCGTTACTGTTTTTAAATCAATCCCTTAGACAACTTTGCACCCACCCAGCTAAACCAACATTGGGACAACCACTAGACCCACTGCAATCTCCAATATTGCAACAATTGTTATCCCAGGGAAACCAAAACCGTCAAACACAAAAAAACTCTACATTCAAAACTGAGCTGTCCCTGGAATCTTCCATAGGGCTAGATCGAACCGTGTTATTGTCTGAGTCATGGGTCAAAGCGCAACAACAAACCCTACGATTTGGCATGATTCATGATATTACCGAACGTAAGCAAGCTGAACTAGAACGCGATCGTTTTTTCAACCTTGCGATTGATTTATTATTTATTGCAGACGCAGACGGTGTATTTAAGCGCATCAATCCTTCCTGGTTGGCTACATTGGGTTATGCGGCTGATGATTTGTTAGGCCAGTCTTTCTGGCAATTCATGCTTCCCGAAGATCAGCATAGTAAACAGGATTTACAGGATACCCTAGCCCAGGGACAAGACATCAATGGGCTGGAATTTCAAGTGCGATCAAAAGATGGAACTTATCATTGGATAGCCTGGAATCTAGTGCCATTCCCCCAAGAGAATTTATTGTACGGTAGTGGGCGCGATATTACTCAACGCAAGGCGTCTGCAGCCCGTTTAACTTACGAAACATTACACGACAGTTTAACTGGCTTGGATAACCGAGTCTGTTGTTTAAACCGCCTGGAACTTGCCATCGAGCACCAGAAACGGCAGCCCCATGAACATTTTGCGGTTCTGTTTGTGGATCTCGATAACTTTAAGTATATCAATGATAGCCTTGGGCATCTAGTGGGTGACCAGCTACTGATTCAGGTCTCCCAAAGGCTGAAGGCGGTAGTCAGAGGGATAGATGGCGTGGCGCGCTTGGGGGGTGATGAGTTTCTGATTCTGCTAGAAAAACTAGATCATCTGAATGATGCTTTAAAGACGGTATATCGCCTACAAAAGGAGTTACAAAAATCTTTTCAATTGGGGGCTCGGGAAATCTTTACCAGTGCTAGTATTGGTGTTGTTTTTTCCAATTTATCGTATCAATCAGTTGATGACATTATCCGCGATGCCGACATTGCTATGTATCGGGCTAAAAGCCAGGGAAAATCAAGCTACGCCATCTTTGATCAAACGATGTATCTTCAAACCCTGCGTTTAGTAGAAATCGAAACAGCGTTGCGAAAAGCCATAAAAACACAAGAGTTTTGCTTGTATTATCAACCCCTGGTCAATCTTAATCCTCCCCATCAACTGAAAGGATTTGAGGTTCTATTGCGCTGGCATCACCCAGACCAAGGTCTTATCCCAGCCTCTGAATTCATCCCCATTGCTGAAGAAACAGGACAAATTAATGTCATAGATGAATGGGTTTTACGAAATGCTTGCAAGCAGTTAAAAACCTGGCAAGCCAAGGGAAAGGTGACGATGGATGTATACTTAAGTGTTAATCTGTCTGGTCAACAGTTTCGGAATCCGTCTCTAATTTACACCCTTGATACTATCCTGACAGAGACTCAATTGGATCCACAATGTCTCAAATTAGAAATTACTGAAAGTAGTCTCATTCAAAATACCCAAGCGGCCACTGAAATTATGAAGTTGATTTGTAATCGAGGTATTGAACTGAGTCTTGATGACTTCGGCACTGGGTTTTCCTCTCTGCGATATTTGCAACAATTTCCGATCTCAACAATTAAGATCGATCGTTCTTTTGTCGATGGGTTAAATAATAGCGATCGCAATTTTAGAATTACGAGTGCGATTGTAAACCTGGCTAAAGCATTAGGGTTTAACACCATTGCCGAAGGGGTTGAAGCCCATGAGCAGCTGACTGAATTACATGAACTGGGATGTGATGCAGGCCAGGGATATCTATTTTCTAAACCCTTGCCAGCGACAAAGGTAGAAAGTTATCTAGCACAAATTATTGCTTGTACATAAACTCTCTCATCCCATGGGCACTAGTGACAATCCACCGAGCAGAGCGCACCAATGATTATGGGTGAAACGGTGTTCGTATAAGGTATACATCTACCTTTTCATGTAATTTCTTTAAAGACTTAAAAGCTAGCAAACGTCTAAGAGAACCTTGTAATAAGCCATCGCTGTGCTAACGCAGTAACGTTAGCAAGGTAGGAACCTGGATGCTGAAATAGCTCTGAGATAAACTGCCAGTGTAAGGATAAAAGATTTCCATGAGCTATTTGATGCTCATGAATAGCTCCTTTGATCGCAACCCAAGCTTCACTGCAGACATCTTGGCCCAACTGCTCTTGAGCTTCAATCAGTCCGGTTGGCGAACCTGGGTTAAGCTCAGTAATATAGGGTCTGTCCTGCCCAATTACATCAATGCCAACAATAACAATCCCTTGTCTTTTACCCCAGTCAACAACCTGATGCACGGCTGCCATAGTAGTTGGTGAGATATTTCTCAGCGGAACAGCAATGCCAATGCCGCCTTGAGCCATATTTGCTAGGGTTTCTTCATGGGAGGGGACACGATTTACAGCGGCAATGGGTTTACCATTGATATAGAAAATACGCATATCGCCATTCTTAACATCGGACAGAAATTTTTGGGCAACAATCATAGGACGTTTAGTTGCGTTTTTTTCCTGCGTATAGTCTCGTATTTGCTGCTGCCAATTTACATCTGTTAATTGAATGATTTTAACATCGTTGCCACCATAACTCTGGGTTGCCTTAAGCACCAGTTTTTGATCACCTTCATACTTCATGTGCTCTGCAAACCTAATCAGTTTATCTGCGTCGGCAGTGATCATACTGGGTGGGCAAAGATCTGGAAAATCTGTGACGATTGCAATTTTGTCTTCTGTGCTTAAAGTGGCTTCACCACCATTGAGGACACAAATCTTGGGATGTAGCCTGGTGGCAATTTGCTGGGTTGACCAGTCACTACGGTCATCCTGCCGCTGCAAAACCGCAACTGGTGCTGCAACAGAATTTTTACCTGCGCTGCTTCCAGGTGGGTAATTAAGTGTCATATTGACAACAGTGCCATTAGTAATAGGTGCTGAGACCCTTTTATTTTTGGTTGGATGTTGCTGTTGCGCAAAGCTAGTGACTTCTCGAACAGCGGCATATATATTACCAACATGGCTGTCGGAGTTAATCACGAAGTCTTTAGGGGTGGTGACAAACACTCGATCGCCATGTTTAATGGCAGCTTCCATCAAACCCAATGAGGTATCGTGCCCTGGCTCTAAGGAATCGATAGGGTCAGTGATGAATAACACATTTTTCTGCATCATGGAATTAAAGATAAAGACTTTGTGGGTCATAGAAAACCATTACCGCCCGTCCCCGGCCCGATGATAGAGTACACGAGCAGGCGGTAGTTCGTAGTATTCCCCAAACTGGGCATAGCCCGTTAACAGATCTAACTTGTCGGCATAGTGCGGTTTACTAAGCTGTTGCGGATCGATATCGAGTCGTTGTAAGGACTTACGATGCTGTTCTGCTTCACTCACATAGGTTGTTGCCTGTAGTTTGTTCAAAACTTGTTGAATTTCTGGTGTATCTTCTTTAGCAGATAATTCATGACAGGCCAAATCAATAATTTCTTGCCAAACTGTGATGGCAGTTTCTCCTCTGTAGGGTAAAGTTGTTCCGTAGAGACTATTTTTTAATAAGTTCTGCTGCAAAATCCTATTGCGTTCATACGCATCTTGTTTACTATCTGTAACATCAAGCAAACCATAACGCTCTAAAATCTGACGGAATTGGCCACGGGCTTCGGTACTATGGGTCAAGCCATGAATAAGCGCCACATTCATGACAGCTTTGCCCATACCACCACCGTCGGGAATTCGGAACTCCGTGAGACACATCATGCCATCATCAGCAAAGGTTGGTTTCACACGGTAACTGTTATAACAGGTGCGGGAATGATTGATATATTGCTCTAATGTTGGTGCAATAAACGTATCGTCGAGATGTATACCGCCAGTTCGTATGAGATCGGCAAATGTAACTGGTTTAGCAATCTCATGAAGATTATTGTATTGGTCAATGCCATACCACATCGGTTGATTGATGATATGTGTGATGACATCATCGAGGGTCACTGCACCAGAAAGCTGCGGTGGCAAACCAAAACGGTTATCACTGCGAGTGAGGCTTGCATCCCATAAGAGTTCACGGACAGAATTTTGTGCATTCTCAAAATAGGAAAACGGACTAGCATGATTGGCCGCAGCAATGAGTGAGGTTACTGCACCAACAAGGGTTAGTGTTTCTTCGAGTACTATTTTGTTGTGAATCGCAAATGTGGTATGGATACCGCAGGTTGCCAAAAGATCATGGGCAGAGTACGGTTGTTTTGCACTGTCGATGCTACGCTGAAAGCATGGAATGACTAGTTGGGTGCGTTCATCAGAAATTAGCTCTTGATCAATATGGTTAATGTAGTCTGGATCAGACCAATTTGCGCTAGGGTGAACAGATAATGCTGATGGTCTAAGGCCATGACGCTCAGTTGTTTTTTGCAGTAATTGCTCGGCTTCTTGACCATGCTGATAGAGCGCAGTGATAGAATCGCGGGGGGCAGAGGCAAATTCTAATTGTTGAGCCAGGTCTAGTGTATAAACAGCATCGCTGGAATCCGTATTCGAAACCTTTAAATCATCTAATACACGCTGAACTTGAGCGACATTAGCCAGATGTCCTGCATAATCGCTTTGCTGTTGTAAAGCGTAGAACTCTACCTCAAAACCATAGGTTTGTGGACTAACCGTATTGCTAGATAAAGATTGTTCATAAAACTCATAAACATCGCCCAAACTAGATAACCATGGGCCGTTTTCTTCGAGATAAATTACACTTGTCATTTTTACACGTCTTCTGTATAGCCTCTACCTAGTTGGTTGGTGATAATATCTCGTATATTTACATGTTCGGAAAATCAAAGATTTCGGGTGCACAAAAATATCCAGAAAGGGCATTAAGCACTGTAAATGGAGGTTTCAATTCAGCTATATGTCTGACCCAAGTCTTTGCCTACAACCACATGTGTTGACTCGGATTTTGATTTGGACCATTGGGGGCAAAGCGAATGAAATGAATCCGCTATTGGGGGCTGGCAGACTTGAATTGAGCTCATTGCCCATACCCCCCAATAGTAACTGGCACCATGCCACAACACAATCAAGCATTGGTCTGGAAACTGAGATTGCAAAAATTCGAGGTAGGCCAGCGTACAGGTCATATTCCCCGCCACTTGAGCCTCAATGAAGATGCGTTTGCCCAGAGACTGTCTTTAAAAGTTCGACTTAGGTATTAGATGGCCCTGGGGCTAAATCACTGGGAATAGGGCGAGATGGTTGGTGGTGCGAGTCCTGTAAAACACTCCCATCCCGAAAGGTGATGGTACGTCGACAGCGCTGGGCGACTTCCGGATCATGGGTGACCATCACCAGGGTCATGCCCTGCTGGTTCAGCTCGGCAAAGATATCCATGATTTCCTGGCTCATCTGAGAGTCCAGAGCCCCCGTCGGTTCATCGGCCAGGAGCAATTTGGGTTGATTGACGATGGCCCGTGCGATCGCTACTCGTTGCTGTTGTCCGCCAGAGAGTTGATTAGGCCGATTGCCTAGCCTGTCCCCTAGACCCACCCGCTGCAATGCCGCAATGGCCCGTGACTCCCGTTCGCCAGCAGGCACCCCCGCATAGACCATGGGCAGAACAACATTTTCTACGGCTGTCAGCTGATGGAGCAAATGAAACTGTTGAAAAATAAAACCAATTTTACGATTACGAATGCCAGCCAATTGCTTAGCAGTTAGTTGTGAGATCTTCACACCATCCAGCCAATAGTCCCCCTGGGTAGGACGATCAAGACAACCAATCATATTCATCATCGTTGACTTTCCCGAGCCAGATGGCCCCATAATGGTGCAATAGTCTCCTGAATTTATGGTCAGATCAACAGCCTTCAAGGCATACACCTGGAGATCGCCTATGCCGTAGGTTTTAGATAGGTTTTGCAGTTGAATAAGATGGCTCATAGCATGTGTTGTTCTAACTCCGCAGGGCCACAATCGGATCAAGATTTGCCGCTCTCTGGGCAGGCGCAATGCCAAAAATCAAACCAATACTGCCCGACACGGTAAACGAAACTATCACAGCGTTCAGGCTGACCCCAGCCTCCAAGGGGCTAAACAATGTCAGACCCACCACTCCAAGAAGCCCCACACCAATACCAATCATGCCGCCCGTTGCCGCCAGGATAACAGCCTCAATGGTGAACTGGGCCAGAATATCTGTCCCAGTGGCCCCGATTGCCTTACGGAGACCAATTTCCCCCGTGCGTTCTGTCACCGAAACCAACATGATATTCATGATGCCAATGCCCCCGACTAACAAGGAGATACCGGCAGTAAACCCCAGCACTAGCACCAGAATATCTGTGATGCTGCTAGACCTCTCCAACAATTCCTGCTGGCTTTGTACTGCAAAGTCGTCGTCTCCTTGCAAAATGTTGTGGCGCAGACGCAACAAATTTCTAATTTGATAAACGGCTGCATTAGTTGTGTCTGGGCTTTCCAGAGAAATTGAAATCACCTGCACCGTTGGGCTAATCTTGCCGGTCTCTTGCCCTGTCAACTGGCTCACCATCACATTGATTGGGATGTAGACTAGCTCATCCTGGTTTTGGCCAAATGAAGAACCGCGCTCTTCCACAACGCCGCTAACCGTAAAGCTCAGGTTACTAATGCGAATTTTGCGACCGACCGGATCTTGATTTCCAAATAATGTGCGAGCGGTTTCACTACCGAGAACAGCGACCCGTAAATTAGTTTGGACATCAATGGGATTCAAGAACTGTCCTTGGGCGATCTGGATATCTCGCACAACCTGGTAGTCTGGTGTAGTTCCTGTCACATTGGCCTGGGTCTCGGCGGCCCCCTGGGTAATGCGTAACCGCGTATTTTTTTGAGGTGCGATCGCACTAACAGCCAATACTTCTTGAGTAATCGCCTCAGCATCCGCCAGCGTCAGGGTATCTGCCTGAGTTGTACCGGCAAGCGGCCCCCGCTGGGCATCACCAGGGGTAATAAACAACAGATTGGTGCCTAAGGATTCAAACTGTGCCGTGACAAACCCTTGGGCTGCTTCTCCGGCTGCCACCATGGCAATAACAGAGGCGTTGCCGATGATAATACCTAGCATGGTAAGACCACTTTGCAGTTTGTTGGCCGCCAGGGTCTTAAAGGCCATCTTGGCATTTTCAAGAACATTAAGTCCCATTGGTTTCAAAGGTGTGAGAGTGAATTGAATTTGTCACCAGCTAAGGTAAAGGAAAACCAGATTGACCAGGGCGTTGTTCCTCCGGTGGCAGTTCCAGAAAAATTCGCTCCCCTGCTTCTAGGCCTTCAACAATTTGAGTACTCCCTGCCTGGGTGATACCGACAGTAACCGGTTGAAACTCAGCATTGCCCTCACTATCTGGCATTTGCACGCCCAGCTGTCCGTCTTGGGTGGCGATCGCAACAGTTGGCACCATTAAAGCATCTGTTAAGGTCTCACCCATAAAAGTGGCATCCACCGTCATACCCGATCGCAGTTGATCAGTGCCCGTCAATAGCTCAACAACCACCTGAAATGTGGTGATATTGTTTTCAATAATCGCCTCTGGAGCAATCCGTTGCACCCGACCTGTATAGACCTGGTTGGGAAATGCCTCTGCGACAATCTCCACTGATTGGCCCACCTGAATTTGGCCAATGTTGGCTTCTAAGATATCCACCTCAACTTCGAGACCTGAGGATAAGGCCAAAATGGAACTGGAGGTGGCGGATGCGGTGGCGGATGCGGTGGTGGTAGGTGTGACAATTGCGCCAATGGTGGCATAGGTTTGGGTTACATACCCAGCAAAGGGGGCCAGGATATTCGCGTCTGCCAATTCCGTTTCAATCACCTCAATTTGCGCTTGAGCCGCTGCTACATTGGCTGCTGCCGCTGCAATGTCTTCGGGACGCGAGCCGTTGGTGGTTTCCTTAAGCTGTTGTTGTACTTCATTAAAATTTGCCACAGCACTTTGGGCTTCATTCACATACTGATCTAAATCATTTTGGGAAATCGCCCCCTGACGGGCTAGATCCTCAAACCGCTCCAGACGAGTTGTTGTTAGATCAACCTGGGATTGAGCGGAAACCAAACGGGCTTCAGCTTGAAGGATATCCTCCTCTCGGTTGCCTGCTAAAATTCTGGCATAATCAGCTTCGGCCTGGTCCAGCTGAGCTTTTCGTTGCTGTAGCTCAGCGGCTAAACTCCCGATTTCCATGCGGGCAACCACCTGGCCTGCCTCCACGCGATCACCCTGTTGGACATAGAGATCGGCCAGACGACCCGTTGTTTTTGGACTGAGGTTCACGGTGTCCTTTGAAATAACAGTGCCATTACCCTCAACCCTAACTGCCAAAGGCCCATGGGTTACCGGTACCGTCAAAGATTCCAGTGACTCTGTCTGATTATTGCCGCGAGGCATAGATGGGAAGCGTAATACTATCCCCACCCCCAGACGTAACAGTAAGCTGAGGAGCAGTGCTCTCCTCAGCCAAAGCAGCCAACGACGACGAGGCCCTTTTTTCTCAGATAATATGGGGGGTGTGGCATGGGAGTCTTCGGTTGCGATCGCTAGTGTACTAGTCGCGTCAGTGTGATCATCCATAGCAAGACTGAATATTTGATTCAGGTCGAACGCATTATTAGCAATGAGAAAAAGCCCCCCTTAGTCTCTTAAATCAGCTTAAGAGGAGCCCTGTGGTGAAGTGTGAGTTTAGTGATGTAGTATGCGCTAGGATGGCCTTTTAGAGCCGACTGAAGGCAGTCACTTCCATAATTCCTTCAAGCTGTTCAGGTGTCAGAACCTCTTGTAGCTCAGCCACCGTCTCTGCATGGGCCACAGCAAGCTGTTCCGACTGAGTATCTGTTAAATTTAAGGCTTCCTGTAGGTCCTGAGGGTCCTGAGACTCCTGCTGTTCCCGTGCAGATTGTAGTGTCTCAAGTTGCCCAGGGGTGAGGATTTCTTCGAGTTCAGAGTTTAAGTCTCGCATAATACCGCCCACTTGTCTCATCTGAGAGCGGCTTAAGTCAAGCTCTTGCGCTACTTCCCGAAAGGTACTGCGGTCAAGTTGGGCTGTAGCAGGCTGACCATTAAAATTCCCCAGACCCAGGGCTAGAGTGCCGATCAACACAGTATTGACAATTCGTTTTCGAGTAATTTGAAATTGCATGGGGATGCTCCAATGAGTCACTAATTTGTTTCTTTGGCTGGAACATGCCCATCCTATGCAATTTGGCTTGCTGAACGCTTGTAGCAAACTTCATAAATCGCATAGGACATATATCACGTTTTTTTGTAGGAGGATTGACTTAACACCAATAGTAGTTCTTAGTCCCTCATTTTAGATTTTATGGGTCTGTCGTGATCTTCTGAGCCTCGCGTAGTTGTAAGAGATCCCAGAAATCACTTTCACTGTGCTCTTTACCATTCTCCTGAGGAAGATAGTAAAACATCGCCCGGCGGATCACCACAATAGCAATCACAAATCCGATAAACTCGGGTATCGCCAGCGCGATGCGGGTCATAGCATTCACCTGTGCCACTTGTTGATTAAACATAGCTGTGCCAAAATCGGCTACCACAATCCGGAGATTGAGAGAGAAATTGGCAATGCCTGTCCATAGATTAACCATCAAGATAATTATTGTGCCATTGACAAGTGACCGATAGACCCTTGACTCTGTAAGCAATGCTTTTAATGATTTTTCTTGCTCCGGCGACTCCGGACTAAAGCCTTGCATCAGAAAATAGTAGATGATCGGCTTGCGAATGATGATTGAAGCACCAAATACCACGGTCAGAAAGATAGATCCAACACTATCTTTAAAGGCAAACTGAATACCATCGACAAACCAGAATGCTAGTAGGCCGCGAATAATCGCAAACGTGCCAATATAGCTGGTAATAAAGTTAAATCGTTTAGTGATAAAAAATAAATCAATAAACACCCAGCCTACTGGAACAAGGGCAGCAACAACATAGGTCATTTCTGCTCCGAGTTGTTCATTCAGACTGCTTAGGACCAGGATAGGGATGACAGATCCCATAAAGATATCGAGTATTAGTTTTCGGTTCATGGTTTAGTTGTCCTCCTATTTCTTTTTCTTATTTTCGTTGGTATTCAAAGATAGAATCTCATTAGCTGCCCGGATACCACTTTCTAACGCGCCGTGGACGGTGGCTGCACGGGTTGTATGGGTTGCTTCGCCAGCAAAGAAAAGGACCTGATCAACCGGCTGGGCAAGTTGCGATCTCAACCCCACCCCATTTACAGGAACATAGGAATAGGCCATCCGGGCATAGGGATCTGCTTGCCAATCAACAAAAAGCGCATCCACTAATCGATCTGCCAACGGCATCTCAAACATCTGTTCTAAATTTTGTAAGCCTGCTTGAACCGCGCCTGCTTGTCCCAGCTGCCCCAGATTATTGGCTCCGGTTGCGCCTGTAAAGGCTGTTAAAACAGGTGCCTCATGGTGACGTTTCCAGCCCGGTCTCCACCAAAGTTGAGTATCCAGTGTGGTCAGGCAAGACTCTAATTCCCTAGACCAGAAGGGCTGATCAAATTTCAGAATGAGTTTGGTAATCTGTCCGGCAGCGAGGCCGTGAATGGCATTGAGTTTGGCATCGGGCAACTCAGGTTCAAACTCCACTGCATTCTCTTGCAACAGAGCCAGGGGCAGTGTGATCACAATCTGTTGTGCGGTGTAAGTTTTGCCGGTTTCTGTATGAATCTCTATCCCCGATGAACGCCAGTGAATGCGTGTGACTGGTGTTTTATAACGAATCTTGAGTCCGGCTGCAAATTGCTCAAATAAATGAGAGTATCCTTCGATTAGCCGAGAATAGCGATCGCCGTCGCCGGCATAGGTCAACTCCGCGAACCCATATATCCCCAGCTGATCGAGATTAGCTGCATAGCTACCGCTGAGAAAATGGTCTACAATGCGACGCACATCGGTTGACAGCTCGATTTGAGCATCTAAGAGAAACTGCGCCAGACTGACATCGGGTTTGCCAGCATCAATCCATGAGGTGATCAATGTATCAATGGGCGAGTCATCCATCCAATCAAGCACTTCCATGCCAGGAATGGCTGACCAACGTCTGAACGGAAGCAGCTTTTGGTTGACGTACATGAACTGGTGTCGATATTCATCAAATACGGGCAATGTCCCTAGCCGGTAGCGACGCACCCAGTCCCAGGTCACAATGTTGTCACCATGGAGGTATTCCGCACCGCATTCAATGGGGTGCGAGGCAAAATCGTAATTTGTATGGACTCTGCCACCGATGCGATCGCGAGCTTCAAGCAGGAGTACAGACTGGTTAGCCTCCTGCAATGTCCGAGCGGCGGCTAACCCTGCCGCCCCTGCACCAATCACGATGGTGTCATAGTGGGTTTGATCTGGCAACGCTGGCGCAGCAATGGGTTGACGAGTTTTTTTTAGGAAGGGAATAGCCGCTAGCAGGGACACCAGAATGCGCCGAGTAATAGTTCGCATGGGAAATGGGCCTTCAAAGAAGCAGAAAACTGAACAATGTTCATGTTTCAAAAATACGAATAATATTCATGTTTTGTCAACCTAGCAAAAAAATAGTTGCCGTCGATCCTCGGTATGATTTCATCTTGAATAGATAGATGCCTGCTACCCAGTCGATCCGTCTTCGCAATCAGCAACAGCCAAAATCAATGTCCCTACCGGATTCCTCTAGTTCACCCAAACTTAATAAGATGCGACGACAGCCTAAACAGGCGCGTAGTCAGGAGCGAGTCCAGCACATTCTGGATGCTGCCGAGCAGCTATTTTTGGAGGTTGGGTATGAATCAACGACAACGCGTGCGATCGCAGCCCGTGCCAAGGTGTCAGTTGGCTCACTTTACCAATTCTTTCCCGACAAAAAAGCAATTCTTAAGGCCCTGGCCATTCGCTATATGCAGACGCAATATCAGCGATTTCTCGATCTGCATACCCCCGACACAGTCACCCTAACGTTACGCAGCTATGTTGATCGGATGATTGATGTGTTTGACCAATTCTACACAGACTATCCGGGGTCACGCGCTATTTTTGAACAGCTTTTAGACACCATCACCTGGTCTGCCATTGAAAAAATCGATGACTTTGAATATCAGGTGATCAATGAACTCGCTCGCTTCTTCCATGCGCGTAAGCCAAGTTTATCAATAACAAAATGTGAGCGCATCGCTATGGTTATTACTAAAACAATTACTGAACTTTTATGGATTTCCCTCAGTGGAGATCAGGAATTCCGTCAAGAACTGGTGGCAGAAACTAAGCTGCTTACCCTCAGCTATCTTCAACAATACTTGGATTAGAAACACCCTGTTTAACAAATCGTGGCTGGGTTCCAGCAGATGAGCGGCATAAACAAGGAAGAGCTTGATAGTGGTGATGGGTACGGTAGACTCACTACTCCCCTCACGTTGAAGCGGGATCAAATTCGCGGGATCAATTTTTTGAGTAATGTACATAATTTAATAATGTACAGGCCGATTTTAACCACCAAACTATATATCCCACCCCCACGACGCAATGCTGTGCGGCGTCCACGGCTACTTGAACAGTTAAATAGGGGGTTACACAGAAAACTCACTCTCATCTCCGCCCCTGCTGGCTTTGGCAAAACAACGTTACTCAGCGAATGGGTTGCGGTCTGTGAATATCCAGTGGCATGGTTATCACTGGATGAGGAGCATAATGATCCAACTCGCTTTCTGGTTTATCTTGTGTCTGCCTTGCAAAGGCTCACCTTAAGCAAGGTTGAGGGAGAGGCTCCACTGGGTGAGAGGATTTTAAGTTCACTAAACTCCCCCCAACTGCCTCCAATCAATGCAATTCTAACGACATTGATCAATGAAATTACAGCGGTTTCTGAGAATTTTATCCTCGTCCTGGATGACTACCACCTGATTAAGTCTGCACCGGTGGATCAGGCGCTAGAATTTTTGGTCAATCACCTGCCGCCATCCTCCATACACCTTGTTATTGCCACCCGCAAAGACCCACCACTGCCCCTGGCACGACTGCGTGCCCGTGATCAACTAACTGAGTTGCGTGCATCTGATTTGCGCTTCACCCCAATCGAAACGGCGGAATTTCTTAACCGGGTAATGGCGCTCAACTTGTCGGCAGACGATATGACCGCACTTGAAACCCGCACTGAAGGCTGGATTGCCGCACTACACCTGGCAGCCATATCTTTACAAGGCCATCGGGACACAAGCAACTTTATCCAATCGTTCTCCGGTAACCATTACTTTATACTAGATTATCTGGTGGAAGAGATTCTGGAAAAACAACCTGAACGTATCCAGAATTTTCTATTGTTCACATCCATTCTTGACCAACTGTGTGGGTCTCTTTGTGATGCTGTTGTGCCACAGTCTTCCATATCAGGCCAAGCAATCTTAGACTCTTTAGAACGTACAAATCTGTTGTTGATTCCGCTCGATGATAAACGCCAGTGGTATCGCTACCATCATCTTTTCAAGGATGTTCTACAGGCGCGCTTAGCTAAGCTTCAGCCGGGCAATGTAGCCGAGCTACATCTAAGGGCCTGTGCCTGGTACGAGCAAAATAATTTGCGACTCAATGCGATCCGCCATGCCCTTGCTGCGCAACAGTTTGAGCGGGCGGCGGATCTGATCGAATGGGAATGGTCAGCGAATATTGGCTCCTACTATCAGAATGCAACCTGGACAAAATGGGTGCAGACCTTGCCGGATAAGTTAGTCCGAACGCGGCCAACGCTCAGCATTGGCCTGGCATGGGAGTTGCTTTTTTCAGGTCAGTTGCAGGCTGCAGAGAGCCGACTAAAGGATGCAAGTCGTTTATTGGCAGTCAACAACAGAGATTCTTTGGAGGTCTCGTTAAGCAGTCAAGATGAGAGCAGAGTCCAGTCACCACAAGAGTTATTGGACCTGGCCTGGGCATTTTATTCCCAAGCCCTTGGTGATCATGCTGGCACGATCAAATATGCCCGGAAAACCCTCAGCCTGCTGACTGAGACAAATCACTATATAGCTGGCCTGGCAAGCTCTCTGCTAGGTCTGGCCTATTGGAGAAATGGAGATTTGGAGACAGCGGCTCAGTATATGACTGATGCGATCGCACGCTTACGGACCACAGGACATATACTGTTTGCCATCAGTGGCTCCTATACATTGGCCAGCATTAAGATCGCCCAGGGCCGTCTCTTTGATGCAGCCAATATCTACACAGAGGCCTTACGGTTTGCGACAGCGCAGGGCGAACCAGTGGGCACAACTGACTTACATCTGGGGTTGAGCAAGCTTTACCATGAACAGGGCAATGAAGAAGCTGCTCAACAGCAGCTTCAAAAATGTCTGGCACTTGGGAAGCAAGCGGCATTACCAGAATGGCCCTATGGGTTATATCTCGTTCAGGCTCAATTAAAAACTGAACAGGGAGAACTCGATGATGCCCTCACATTACTCGACAAGGCAGAACAGATATACCAAAAAAGTCCGGTTCCCAATGTTTGTTCTGTAGCCGCATTAAAGACACGGGTATGGCTCCGTCAAGATAGACTGGCCGAAGCTCTCAGTTGGCTGCGTGGACAAGGCTTATCTGTTGAAAATGAGCTCAGTTATTTGCAAGAATTTGAGTACATTACATTCACCAGAGTGCTCATTGCTCAGTACAGACATGACCAGACAGATGAAACGTTGCAAACAGCAATATCACTGCTGAAACAACTATACTCGATGGCAGAAACAGGCGGTAGATTAGGCAGCATGATTGAGATTGTTGTCTTACAAGCACTCATCAATGAAGCCCAAGAAAACATCCCGTGTGCGCTCCAATTTTTAGAACGCGCGCTCACACTAGCAGAAACTGAAGGTTACCTGCGTATCTTTGTCAATGAAGGTCAGCCCATGGCCCGTTTGCTCTATGGGGCTCTTTCTCACAAAATAAACCCTAATTATGTGCAGCGCGTGTTAGCTGCGTTTCCTCCGAACGCATTAGGGCCTAAAAAATCATTCACAACACAGTCTCAAGCAACCACCTTGCTCGAACCCTTGAGTAAGCGAGAAATCGAAGTGCTCCACCTGATAGCCGAGGGTCAGACCAATCAGGAAATTGCAGCCAATCTCTGCCTTTCGGTGAATACAGTGAAGGTTCATACGCGAAATATTTATGGCAAACTCGATGCCCATCATCGAGCCGATGCCGTTGCAAAAGCCCGTGTTTTCGGCATTTTGTCCTCAACATAGATAGTCATCAGATTTCCCCTGGTAATTACTCCTCAATTAATACCTGGGTGGTATGACGCTTGTCCCGTCTTGCCCATAAGCTACTTATGTGGGTGATAAGGACATTTTTAGAAAAGAAGTTCAATTATTCAGCCCCCCGCATTCTGGGATCTTTGAGTCTTGCCCTCCAGAATGCGTGAAACAATGCTCTGGTTTTCATTGTTGGTTAAAGGGGTAAATGTTGAACAGAAGGAGATCTGAATGAAAAAGATTGTGTACACAAAATATGGCTCCCCGGATGTCATTGAACTGATCGAGACCGAGCAACCGGTACCCAGTGATCATCAGGTTTTGGTCAAGGTTTATGCGGCATCTGTCAATGCTTTAGACTGGCATCGTTTAAGAGGGGCCATGGGGATCCGTTTACTCAACGGTGAACTGTTTAAGCCCAAAGAGATATCACTGGGCCTGGATGTAGCAGGTCGGGTTGAGGCTGTGGGCAATCGCGTAACAACGTTTCAGCCAGGGGATGAGGTTTTTGGAATCGCCAAAGGCTCATTCGCAGACTATGCCTGTGCTGACGAACATGAGTTGGTCCTGAAACCAACCAACGTATCATTTGAGGCCGCAGCCGCTACGCCCGTTGCAGCTCTGACAGCGCTGCAAGCGCTGCAAGGTCGAATTCACCCAGGTCAAAAAGTTCTCATCAATGGAGCCTCTGGGGGCGTGGGGTCATTTGCCGTGCAGCTAGCTAAATCTTTTGGGACAATGGTAACGGCTGTCTGTAGCACCCGAAATCTTGATATTGCCCGTTCAATTGGCGCAGATCACGTTATCGATTACACACAAGACGATCTCACCACCCGTGGGCAGCAGTATGACCTGATTTTTGCGGTCAATGGCTATAACTCGATTTTTAATTACCGTCGGGCATTATGCCCTAAAGGCATCTATGTTGCGGCTGGGGGAGCACTGGCTCAAATTATGCAGGCATTGCTTGTGGGACCCATATTATCCAACGTTGACAGTAGAAAACTCTCATTTATGGGGGTAGCGCAAATAGAGGAAAAGGACCTGTCCGCTATTGGGGCACTGCTTGAATCTGGCAAAGTCGTCCCTGTGATAGATCGATGTTATCCATTGAAGGCAACAGCAGCAGCCCTTTGCTATCTTGGGGAAGGGCACGCTAAGGGGAAAGTGGTGATTACTTGGGATACCCATAGCAACGCCTAACTCCTTAGGCGCATTCAACATGCGTTAGACCCTACTTAACCCAGTTCAGGCTGTTATCTGTAAACCATGGATGTGCTGCTGAATGAGATATTGTTGCTGCTCTATAGAGACCTGATCAGGGTTGATGACGACTCCGATGCCAATGCCATCGACTAGGGCAATCAGAGCATTAGCTTCAAGTGCTAAATCAAGATCGGCTCGAATTAATTTGGCGGTTTGCAAATCAGATAGCTCTTTTCTGAGCACCTGTTGTATCTGGCTATAGCGTTTTTGATGCGCCTGAACCAGGTGTTCACGACCAATGGAATAGCCTAAAAATGCTATCCATACTGTCCAGTCGTCTCTATCACTAACCTCCAAAGGTAGAGCCGAGAAAAGCATTGCTTCTAATCTGCTGATGCCGTCTAACCCTTGAGCACGGGTTTCCATATACTCAAGGGTGCCTTTCACCACTTGCTCTAGGGCAAATAGGGTGAGCTCTTCCTTATTGCGAAAGTAGTGGGTGACCACACCGGTTGAGGAGCCGAGTTCCTGTGCGATCGCACGCATACTCGTCCGGTCTAACCCTTCCCGCACAATCACTTGCCATGCAGCTTTGGCAATCTCAATCCGGCGATCTTCATGACCCATAGCGTTTAGCAACTCTACCTTGACAGGTTATCACAACAGTTGTTATGTTTTGAGCGACATAACAACTGTTGTGATGTAATGATTCGATCGACTACGCTCGATGACACGGCTGCGCTACTTGCCTTAGCTAGTGAGGCAATTGGCTTCTCACCAGAGGAGTTGAAGGAGCTGAAATCAAGCCTAAATGATTACTTTAGCGGTGAAAATGGCGATCATTTTTGGCTGACGGACGATGATGACGGGCTAGTGGCGGCGGCCTACTGTGCGCCTGAGCGGATGACCAATGGGACCTGGAATCTACTCTTTCTCGCTGTCCATCCCGAGCAACAGGGGCAAGGGCGGGGCACAGCAATGGTGCGCCATGTTGAAGAAACGTTGGCGGCACGGGGGGCGCACTTATTATTGGTGGAGACATTAGCAAGCTTCGAACGGACACGAGCGTTTTATCTTAAGTGTGGTTATGGGAAAGAAGCGTGCATTCGTGACTTTTATGAAGCAGGCGCTGACAAGATTGTTTATCGTAAATTATTAAATTTTTGAGGTTAGATGTTTGAAGACACTGAGTCTGATGATTAGCTTGCCCTAAATGCTTTGGGGCTCATGCCAGTCACTTGACGAAACTGCTTGCTTAAATGACTGTGGCTGTTAAATCCACACTCTAAGGCAATATCAACAATGAGACGGTCTGTTTGTTTCAACAACTGTTTAGCTCGTTCTACCCGTTGTTGTACCAGATATTGGTGAGGAGAAATGCCGATGGACTGTTTAAATAAGCGGCTGAAGTGAAATTGGCTCATGTCTAATAGCTGGGCCAGGTCCGCCAGTTTGATCTCGCGATCCAAATAGGCATCGATATAGTCTAAAACTCGCTGCAGTTGGTACTGGGGTAAGCCACCCCCATAGGTGGGAACTGATGTTTTGGTGGTGGTGTGCTGTCTGAGTAAATTGACCGCCAGAACATTAGCTAGGGAATCCAGGTATAGCCTGTTGCCTGTTGCGTTTTGCTTGAACTCGGTGAGGAGCATGGTGGCAATGGATTCAAGCTGGGGATTATTGGTTTGAAATTGGGGAAGAAGGAGAATGCGATCGCAATCCTGCTGAATCGTCTCTTGAGCGATACGTTTCACAAAGGCATCGCTCAGCTGAATCTGTAAACAATTTTCATCTCCTTCCCACCGAGCAAAAAATGGGGTACTCGCTGGAGTAATAGAGATATCCCCTTTTTTGTACAATCCCGTATGGGTTTTGCCATCTTGTGCTTGCAAATAGTAAATAGGCCGAGGCACAAGGGACATAAACAGCGTGTGTTTAGTCCCACAGTGATAATGCCCTTCGCCAGGGGGATTTAGGAGTTGTGTGATACGAATAGGCTCCACGTCCTGTGTCTGGTCGAACGAAGAACTTGTTTGAACCGATGGTATAGCAGGTTCTTGCACGGAGTCAGCCCATGACGTCAGCACCTAATTATATCGGTTATCTAACTGTAATCAGGTAACTTCGCTTACATACTTTAGATTTCAGCCTTTCTCTGCCTCTTCTGCGTTTCATGTCCACATTTGACAACTCCCCGCAAGATTGTGACAGGGCCGCAAAAAATAGAAAGCCCAGAAATAATCGCCTGCCTAAGCTAAGGGTGTCATTGCTTAGGAGCAAACACCATGAAACTAGTTATTTTCGGAGCTACAGGCAGTACCGGGCGTCAGGTTGTCGAACAGGCACTGGACCAGGGGCATAGGGTCACAGCCTTTGTCCGGACCCCTGCTAAGTTGAATATTCAGCATCCCAACCTTAACGTGGCTCAGGGAGATGTGATGGATCTGCCATCGGTAGAGCAGGCAGTCCAAGGTCAAGAGGCGGTTGTATGTATCCTCGGGTCTGGTCAACAGCTAAAAAGTAATATTCGCTCAGAAGGAACACAGCAGATCATCCGTGCCATGGAACACGCGGGTGTACGACGATTTATCTGTCAAAGCACTCTTGGTGCCGGAGATAGCTGGGGTAGCCTGAACGTCTTCTGGAAGTACATTATGTTTGGCTTTATTCTGCGCCATGTGTTTGCAGATCATGAGCTACAGGAGAGTTATGTGCAACAAAGCAACCTGGATTGGACCATTGTTCGACCTGGGGCATTGATTGAGGGTGGTCGAACAGGACAATACCGCCATGGGTTTCCAGGCACCGATAAAACTTCGAAATTGAAAATTACTCGCGCGGATGTGGCGGATTTTATTTTGAAGCAGCTGTTCAATGATACCTATCTTCGTCAAGCACCAAGTTTGTCTTACTGAAGAACGCATTCGCTATCTTAGGGCAGGCACAAGGCTTGCCCCTACAGAATTCTACATTGGACCATGTGCGGACAGAAGCATCCTTTTTGGCAGCAGCTGTATTCACCCTTTCCCTATGTCTTTAGCTAAACCTTATCCACGTTCGCAGCTAAAGGGTCCGAGTAAACAGGCTGACAGCTTCAACATTGGCACCTAATCGAGGAGAATTTTATGTCTGATACTCACCAAGCAATCATCCGTCGTTACATTGAAGAGGTGATCAATAAAGGCAATTTCTCAGCTATAGAGGAGTTTGTTCATCCAGACTATATCTTTGGTAGTCCCAGTGAAGAAGTCCAGGGAGCCGATGGGTTAAAGGGCTTTATTGAAGCATTTCGCACAGCCTTTCCTGACCTGAAGATACAGGTTGATGACTTGGCCACTGAAAAGAACAAGGTTGTGACCTGCTTTACGTTAACCGGAACCCATAATGGCGACCTGATGGGAATCCCTGCAACTGGCAAACCAGTGAACGTCCATGGCATGATTCTCAGCCGTTTTAAGGCAGATAAAATTATCGAGGAATGGGAAATTTTAGACCAGTTGGCAATGTTTCAACAGCTTGGCTTTTTCTCTCTACCCACATAAAGCAGAATAGTTTTAGCTCGCAAACGTATATCAAGCTGTAACTATAAACAGGAGGCAACCATGCTCCCAGATCTGATCCTAGAACAACAATATGATGCTGTAATTGACTTGCTCAAGCAGTATTATGACGGTCTATATCGATGTGATGTATCGCTCTTAAAAAAGGTGTTTCATCCCAAGGCACAATATTTCACAGCATCCGATGGAGAACTGTTACATCTTGATATGGATACCTATTTACCAATGGTTGAAACCCGTGTTTCACCAGAACATAATGGTGAGCCCTATGGGTTTTCCATTGATTCGATTGAGTTTGCAGGTGCAGTAACTGCGATCGCGAAAGTTCGCAGCTCTATGTTCTCCAAAAACTATATCGATCTGCTATCTCTCATTTACTTAGACGGTCAGTGGACAATCATCTCAAAAGTTTTTCACTACACGCTTTCAGATAAGGACCAAGATAAACAGAGCTCATCCAGTGAAAAAAGTTGATCTAATGTATCTATAGTTTTTTCATGGTTCAGTGCTTTATCACAACAGCCATTAGCATAGCAGCCTGGCAATTGCCGTTGGCATAATGGATTGATGGTGATCTGAAAAGGGAGAAATATTGGTAAAAAAGGTGGTTGTATTCGGTAATGCTGACGGCGTAAAATCTATCCTCAACAGACCCATCGCCGCCCTAGAGAGAGGGTTGATTACTCAACGTATACTTCTTCTTCAAGTATCAGCTCTTCTTCAATGATTACTGCTTCTTCAATGATTTCCTCTTCATAGATTTCCTCTTCTTCGACATATTCTTCAAGGATTACTGCTTCTTCAAGGATTACTGCTTCTTCAATGATTTCCTCTTCATAGATTTCCTCTTCTTCGACATATTCTTCAAGGATTACCTCTTCTTCAATGATTTCTACCTGAGCAGTGGCAGGTGAAACTGCCAATCCCAATGTCAAAAATAATGTACACAATATGTACTTCATAGACCTTCTTTTAGATGTTGTGTTGCACAAAACTCAATGCCTTGTTAACAAAGTCATTTATAAGATTGCCCCAATCTTTCTACAGGCTAACGGTACAGTTGAGCTATAAATAATACTTCTGGAGAATAAGATCGCTTCACCCCACCCTAATTCTTTGGGTATATGCGGGGTACCCTGATGCTCTTAAATAAATAGTTGATACATATCTTGGCCAGAGCATGCACCAACTATGGCTTAGTCGCAAATGCGATTCCCTGATTATTCATTAATGCATCAGGGTTTAGTGGATTAAGGCTAACTCTAATTTAGTGCAAAAACTTGGTGTTTCATATGGATCTTCCTTTGGAATGTGAGCACATCAATGTTTGTTGAAAACACGGTCACATCAATATCACAGCATATTGAATATTAGCTCACTCAACCCTATTAGATCTGAACAAACCTGAACTTTTACCTGCATGAGCCTGAACTTTTCGTTAGCACAGAGAGTCACATAAAGTTATCACCCGCTAATGTGTGCCATTGAACTATTAGCGGGTTTCCTGTTTGGGCTACTACCAGCGGTACGGGGCTAAACCTGTTATTAAAGCCGTTACAGAGAAGTTAACGGTCACCAGCACGGTTACGAGCACTAGCTCGGCTAACCTCCCTCAATACCATCCATTGAGCATTCTTTTGCAACTTTTAAAGACATTCGGTAGTCAATTTCATGTATTACACAAGATAAAAGGGGGACTACCGGACTCTATCTAAATGCACTTTTTCATATCCCTTGGCTGGTAATGGCTGAGGGATTTTTTTCAAAAAAAGAACGCCCTAACGGATAAGGGCGTTGTGTGCTAGCGCATACTTCATACTTCATTAGCATTCCCAGGCTGATGGAAGGCTATCGTGGTAGGGGTAGGGGGTAAATGCTTATAGGCTTGGGTTGAAGGACTTATTCCACCCTTCCCTTTAGTTCCGAGAGGTAAAACATGAAAAAGCCGATTATTCCAAAAGAGTTCTCTCATTATTACAACGACTGGCACTTCGCACCTGCTGTCAAAATTGACAAGTTCGTATTCTTTTCAGGTGCTACAGGAACACGTCCTGATCGTAGTATCTCAAGCGACCCAGAGGCGCAGTTCCGAGAGGCTTTTGAAACGGTTCTACTATACTTGACAGAAGCCACGCTTTCTTTCGATGATGTTGTAGAAATGACAACCTACCATGTTTCTCTACGTAAATATTTTGACACCTTTACGAAGGTCAAAGATGAGTATGTGAAAGATCCTTATCCTGCTTGGTCAGCTATTGGTGTTTCCGAACTCATCACTGAAGGTGCATTAGTGGAGATTCGTGTCATCGCTTACCGCTCATAGTCCCCTGGTTAGCGAACTATGATAAACGCTGCCCTCCAATAGGGTAGCGTGTTGAAAACCTGGTTGAAAAGGATGTAGCAGCTAAAAATGATTCCAAGTAAATATGCAGGCAGCAGCAAAACGCCAACAGTAAGTAGCCACCACAGACGTCTTTCAAATCCCGAACCAACCGCTGCCGCTCTCCCCTGCCATCATGAAAGTTCGCTAGAAAGGGGTTTTACGGCGTAATCTTCAAAACTCAAATCGCATTACTAACGTCAGTAACGTGTTCAAACGGCTTACTATATTGGCTGTTGATCGTGCTGCTGGCGTTACTCAAATTATCTCGAAGCCGGTTCTTGAGAGGGCGATTTCACATCACTTGTGCGGTGCTCCTAAGATAACTTAGCTGGCCAATAAAGCCTCAAGAAGAGGAGTGAAATCAACACTAAAATAGCTGACTTAACCGATGGTGGAGTGGATTCCTCCGTCAATACAATAATCCCGAATCCAAGACTACCCGCTGCACATATCAACTTTAAAAAAGTCATTCTTGACCTCATTAACTAGCCCTTGCAGTCTACCCCCTCGCAAATTCCAAGATCGAGCAATGATCTGAATGAATTCTGTATGCATAGTATTGAATTACTGGCATGGGGTTTGACTAGGTCACTATGGTAGGTTGGCCGATGGCTGCCTAATTTAGTAAATCAGGGGATTGGGCAAAACACTTCTAGATAATGTCCTTGTAGGTGTGTTATCCAGAAGCTTTCCGCATGCATAATAGTTAGCTAGCACATCTTTGATAGTGAACTTTTGAATCCTAAGCAATGAGCACAACTATCACCTTGATTAGGCATGGGAAACCAGCAATTACACCACAAGGATGGATCAATAGCTCCGATTTATCACAGGTCATTGGTCATTATCAATCAGCCAGAATTGCAAGTGATTCTTTCCCTCCAGAAGCTATTCAAGCGCTAGTTCAATCAGCAAAGCTAGTGTTCACGAGCGATCTTCCTCGTTCTATACACTCTGCTCAAATCCTTGAACCTACCATTCTCCCTATTAGGAATCCTATCTTTCGTGAAGTAGACTTTTGGCTTGAGTGTCCGCTCAATATTCGGTTACCATTTCATATGTGGCTTTTTCTTGATAGGTTGCTATTGAGTTTAGGTTATTCTCCTCACTCTCAATCTCAGACCTATAACAAAGAACGAGTTAGAAAAGCCACTGAATTATTAGAACAAAAATCTTATGAGACTGGGTCTGTAGTCCTGGTGGGTCATGGCATCACAAACTTATTTATTGCTAGAGAGTTAAAAAAGCGAGGATGGCATGGTCCCCAAATGCCAAAACTGGAACACTGGGGATGTACAACTTATAGCCGTTGAGTTATCTGCTGAATATTTTAAGCTAGTGGCATGTACGTGATATTGCCTAGAACGCAACTATGCACCATCATGTCATCTAATCAGAATAGAGAGACTCTCATTTGTGATGAGTCTCCAAATAACTCCAGGCCTGCTCCGACCACTGGAAGTGTTGTTGGGCTGCGCATTTCACAATCTAAGCAACGTGAGTTCAGAGGACTTTATCCAGAAGGGACATTAAGCGATGGGTCATGTTTTTCCGTCGTATGGCAATCAAGGTAAACCCTTGCTGATAGAGGGTTTCAAATAATGCCTGAGACACATAGCCTTTATCACCAAAAAGTTTCCCCATGAGCTGTTTGGCCATCTCCGGGACGGGTGGTTTTCGGCTAAGCTACTCATTTCACTCTGATAGACGTTGCTTTGACAAACGTCTATAGAGTACATAGGCCACTATAATTAAGCTAAACGAAAACAGAGTGGTCAACGTGCCCAATGCATAGAGTGCCGGGGACGTAACATTAGTCGTCATACCAAAGATTTCCAAGGGCAATGTATTGTACTGTCCAGACACCAACGATGTACGCGTAAATTCATCGTATGAAAGGGTGAAGGTTAATAAACTCACCCCGATGAGGCTAGGGGCAATCAGCGGTAAGACAATTTCCAAAAATGTTTTGGCATCGCTGGCCCCTAGATCTCGGGCCGCTTCTTCATAGGACGGATTAAACCGATTAAAGATACCCAACATAATCAAAAATGCAATGGGCAAGGTCCAGGTCAGGTGAGCTCCCAAACCTGAGCTATACCATCTGGTGGGCCACTCCATGACTTGGAACATGACGCCCAGCCCCAGGGAAACCAAAATGCTGGGTACAATTAGGCTGGCAATACTCAAGTAAAACAGTATAGTTGCACCCCGAAACCGTTGTCGGAAGGCCATAGCTGCGGAAATGGCCATACTAGCCACTAAGGCGGTTACCAAACCGCCCAGCACTAGCGATCGCTTAAATGGCTCCACAAAGTTACCCACTCGCTGCTCTTGGAAAACCTGCCCAAGCCAGTAGAAGCCAAAGCTGCGGACAGGAAAGGTGAGTGTCCCATCTGGCCCTTGGAGAGACAAGATAAAGATGGTAATCATCGGGCCATAAAGAAAGAGAACAAACAGCCCAAAAAATGCAGCTAGCAGATAAAAAGAGAGAGAGCGTTTTTTCATAATTCCTTTCTAATATCCACAAGGCGCAAAATCGAAATGACCACTAGTAACGTCACGGCCAATAGCACAATGGCATTGGCGGCTGCTAGGGGATATTGCAAACTGCCAATCTGAGTTTGAATCAGCTTGCCAATGGAAGCTGCCTGCCCCCCACCCATCAGCCGCACCGTGACAAACTCCCCCATCACCAGCGTGACGATAAAAATCGAACCAATGGCAATGCCCGGTGCTGATAGGGGAAAAATCACTTCCCTAAAAACCTCAAACCCCGATGCACCCATGTCTTCTGCAGCGGTGATTAGGGTGCGGTCGATGCGCATCAGGCTATTGAAAATAGGGGCAATCATAAAAATCACATAGAGGTGCACCATGCCCAGCACCACCGCAAAGTCTGAGTATAGTAAAAACTCCAGCGGCTCCTGGGTGATGCCTGCCCCTAGAAGTAATTGGTTAACCAGCCCCTCTCTTCCTAGCAGCGGTAACCAGGAAATCATACGAATGATATTCGAGGTCCAAAACGGGATGGTACAGACCAAAAACAACAATACCTGCCATCGCAGTTTAGGAATGTGAAATGAAAGAAAATAGGCCACTGGGTAGCCAATTAGCAAGGTAAATAGCCACGTTAACCCAACAAATTTAAAGGTGTTGAAATAGGTTTTAAGGGTGACATCGGAGGTAAAAATGCCGATGTAATTATCCAGGGTAAAGGCGGGGGTCATGGAGTAGCCATTAAACTCCCAGAAACTGACCACCGCAATGAGTAGTATGGGGAAAATTAAGAATAGCCCCAGCGCTAGCGCCTGGGGCGTTGCGAGGAAATAGGGTTTTAGGTTAGTCCAGGCTTTAGCCATGGGTCTATAGGGCCTTGAATAAAAGGTTGGCTGGCAGACGTTGGCCCTCATCCCCTACCCCCTTCTCCCTGGGGAGAAGGGGAACTAAAAGTCCCTCTCCCTGGGGAGAGGGATTTAGGGTGAGGGCGACTACGACGCAATAAACTCGTTCCACTTTTGAACGAGGTAAGTGTTCTCTTCCATGGTGGAGTTCCAGCAGACGATGTTGCCAAAGCGATCCTTGAAGGCACCACCGTCACGAACAGCCCCAGCCTTGGCTAGGGTTTTCTCAAAGGGGTCTACCATATCCACAGCGGCGGGCTTACCCTCGTACCAGAAGTCCCACTCCTCAGCAGACATATACTTCTTAGCGTTTTCTGGTGCAGCGCTATAGTAACCCTGACGACCTAAGAAGGCACCAACCCAGCCCTCTAGCATCCAATTCATATACTCGTAGGCCGCATCTAGCTGGATGCCACTGAGGTTCTTGGAAAGGCCAACGCCACCACCCCAGCCGCGATAGCCTTCTTTAAGGGGGGCGTAGATGCACTCAATACCTTTCGCCTGCACCGCAGTCACCGCAGGAGACCACATGGATTGTAGTACAACTTCACCCGAGGACATCAGGTTTACTGACTCATCAAAGGTCTTCCAGAAGGCACGGAACTGCCCCTTGGCCTTTTGTTCTTTGAGGATATCGGTAATCTGATCAATTTCTGCTTTGGTCATGTTGCCCTTGTCACCAAAGGTCATCAGACCCAGGGCTTCAGCCACCATGGCCGCATCCATGATGCCGATCTGAGGAATATCCAGAATGGAGGTCTTGCCCTTGAATTCCTCGTTAAAGAGTTCTCCCCAGCTTTCAATGTTACGACCCACAAGATCAGGACGATAGCCCAGGGTATCAGCATTGTACTGGAAGGGAATCAGGGTGGCAAAATCTGTGGGCGTGGCTGAGAATTCTTTGGAATCTGCCCCAGTCAGATACATCACTCTGTAAGGAGCCGTACCCTGGGACGTTTCCACCGGCATGCCTTCAAATTTGCCACTGGTGAAGAAGGGAACGATCTTATCCCAATCTTTGATTTTAGAGACGGCAATGGGTTGCAGGTTGCCGGAGGGAACCACTAGGGGCAAACTAAAGTATTCGCCGTCAAAGATGTCATACTGGTCGGGCTGGGTGATGGCAATTTGGTTGTTTTCTTCAGTACTCAAAGCCCGCATTTCTAGCTTAAAGCCCAGGTCCTCTTGGGCCTTATCGCGGATTTCGTTGATCTGGGAAACGCCAGTACCGATGAGGCGCAGGGTGACGTCTTTAGTTTGATTTGTGTTGACTTCAGGGCCGGGAGCCGGATTGTTAGGGGTGCCTTCTGGTGCAGAGGACGCGCATCGTGTGGTCGCAACGGCAGCCCCAGCGGCCAAACCAGTGTAAAGTAGCTTACGACGAGTGATTTTAGTCATAGATTAGTCCTAGAAACAAATTCATGTGAGTTCTGTGACTTCGATTAGATCAGCGATGAATGCCCATCTAATTAGCTAGGAAAACACAGTCGTTGGCCGACCATTTGAGTGAAACAGTCTGGCCTTCTTGCAGGGCAAGGTTTTGAAAGTCTACTGTCCGTAGCGTATGCAGTAGAGTTTGGCCCGTGGCGGTTGCCATGAGGGTGACACGGGTGACGAAACCAGTCATTTCCACCTGGATGATGCGGGCGGTCAGCGTATTAGTAGGAAGAGTTTTAGAATCAGTAGGAGAATCTGGCTTCCCTAGGGTGAGAAGATCAGGGCGCACAGAACATGCGGCGTTGGTGCCAGGCTGACTACTGTGACCAATGGCGTGCAGTAAGCCTATGCCCTCAACATCAAGGCGAATGAGATCCTTACCATTGGCCTGGGCAGTGGAGGTTAATACCTTACCGGAGAAAATATTGTTGTCGCCGATAAATCGAGCAACAAACCGAGACGCGGGCTGATTGAACAGCTCAGTCGGTGTGGCCACCTGATCAATATGACCATGGTTCATCACCACAATTTGATCCGATAGGGAAAAGGCTTCTTCAACATGGTGAGTTACCTGAATAAATGTGAGACCGAACTGTTTTTGAATATTACGGAGCTCTCCTCGCATCCGGACTCGGAGGTTTTCATCCAAGGCACTGAGGGGCTCATCTAGCATCAATACCTGGGGCCGGGTGACCAAGGCCCGTGCCAGGGCAATGCGTTGCTGCTGCCCACCACTTAGCTGATGAGGCTTGCGTTTAGCGGTATTACTGAGACCAACCAACTCTAAAATTTCTGCCACACGTTCCCGTCGCTCTGTCAGAGGAACACGCTGCATTTTGAGGCCAAACTCAACGTTTTGCCAGACAGTCTTATGGGGAAATAAGGCATAGTTTTGGAACATCATGGCGGTGTTCCGTTTTGCGGCTGGCAAATCATTGACACAGCGATCTCCAATCAAGACCTGGCCACTGGTGACTGACTCATGGCCTGAAATCATCCTCAGGGCAGTGGTTTTACCGCATCCGCTGGGTCCTAGCAAACAGCAATAAATGCCTGCTGGGATATCCAGGGTCATGTTTTCAATGGCGATGACATTGCCATATTTTTTGGTGACGGAGCGCAGTGAAACACCTGCTGCAGCTTCAGTCGATACTATGGTGGGTTTGGGAGGCTGCTCTTGAGGGGCTATCGGGGAGGGCCGATCAGCGCTAACCGCCATGGGGGATGTCTCCTATAGGGATGAGAAGGGTGCGAAATTGAAGCTAAATGTTTAATCTGAATACAACTATGGGCCGTGAAGGTTAGTAATAACTGTTACCAGTGAACATGGGACAACAGTGAATGTAACTTAGGAGACAGCTGGGTAAAAACGTACCAATAGCTGCCTTCAGAAGGTGGAAAGTTCCATTAAACTTTAGATTCTGTTCTAATGGCTGGAGGATATTCTGGGCAACGATAATGTTGATCTAACTTCAACAAAGTATGTAATAAAATATTTGCGCCTTGAATGCAATGTTCAGGCGTTGTGTACTCGGTTTCAGAATGGCTGATGCCGTTCTGGCTGGGGACAAAAATCATACCCATATCGGTAATGCTAGCGATAATTTGGGCATCGTGGCTGGCGCGGCTGGGCAATGATTGAGCCGGTAGCCGTAGTTCATCGCACACCTGGGCAATGGCATTGTAAATGTGGGAATTAACGGGAACGGGTTCGTTGCGGAGTTGTGGCTTGATGTGAATTTGGGTTTGGGTTTGGGTGGCGATCGCATCCATTGCTTCCTCCAAATCTGCCACCATGGTATCCAACCGTTGATTCGACAGATCCCGAATATCCAGGGTCATTTCCACCCGACCCGGTATAGTATTCGCCACATTGGGTGATAGCTGCATGGCACCGACCGTAGCTACCTGTTCACCGTAGCCATCACCGGTTTTATTACCGAGGCGATTCACCGCCAAAATAATTTGGGAGGCGGCCACCAACGCATCTTGGCGCATGGGCATGGGCGTTGTCCCCGCATGGCTAGCGGTGCCATCAATCGTAATCAAATAACGACGCTGACCCACAATACCAGTGACTAAACCCATGGAATTGCCAGCAGCCTCCAGCACGGGTCCCTGTTCAACATGAAGCTCTACAAATGCAGCCAGACCATCCGTATCGCGTTTGGCTGAGGGCAGTTGTGCCCAGTCTCCACCAATAAAATTCACCCCCATATCAATGGGTTCATAGTGGGGATGCTCATAAAAGCTCGGCTCCAGATTGGCTTTACCCGCCATGGCCTTACTCCCAATCATGGTGCGTTCTTCATCGGCAAAGACGATCACTTCGATGGGATGATCGGGACGAATGCCCTGGTCATACAGAGTGCGAGCAACTTCTACACCCGCCAGTACGCCGTAGGTGCCATCGTAAATACCGGCATTGGGCACCGTATCCAGATGGGAGCCCGTTGCCAGAGCCGGGGCTTGAGGAAAACGGCCTGCGTAGCGACCAATTATATTGCCTGCCGCATCAATGGTGACGGTCATGCCTGCCGCTTCCATCCAGCTGCGGACTAGTTGTCGGCATTCACGGTCCTCTGGGCTAAAGGCAAGTCGCCGTACCCCACCATTGGGTAAGGCTCCAATGGCTCCTACATCGGTCATCATTTGCATGAGGCGCTCCCCATTGACCGTCAGTGTATCGGCAGGTGCGATGTGAGTAGATGCAATGATGTTCAACATAAGTGGTGTGTCCAGCCAAATAAACTCGACAAGCTAGTAGCAGTGAGTGATCACCCCAACCTTAACTTGTTTAAATTATTTTTATTTTATAAATGCTTATGTCAGGTATCTGTAACGCCAGTTACCCCGAGATGATGGTGGCCCCACCCAGTACAGGTTGAGAAATTGATTAGAGCACTTCACCCACCATGGGGTTTTCCTTGAAATGAAACCCTATGGGGTTTAATAAAACAGCTAACACTGTGGTCACAATTTAAGGAGAGAGCATCTATGGCTGATAGCGAAACTAAAGTCGTATTTATTTGTGGTTCAGCCCTACGGGGACAGCCGGATCATGGCAATCTTCAAGCTGCCACCTTTGTAGGAGAGGCGAAAACGACAGCCAGCTATCGACTGCATTCTATCAAAGATGGATGGCATCCAGGCATCTATGCCGTGGACTCGGGAGGCATTTCGATTCCCGGTGAACTGTACGAATTAACGGCGGAGCAATATGACTATCTGGTGTCTACGGAGCCGCCGAACATGTATCCGGCAGAGGTGAGTTTGGAGGGTGGAGGACGTGCGATCGCAATTCTATACCCCCAAGCTCTTATCGAAGAAAACAACTGGCCCGACATCTCTCACCACGGCAGCTGGACCGCATACAAAGCCTCTCAACAGTAAAAGTCTCTAAGTGACCCGCTAACTCCTGAGACCCCAGGAGATAGGGGCAGACGTTCTTCAGGCGGCTTCTAGCTAACAAATATAAGAAAATATAAGAAAAGGGCGCACAGTCTGTGCGCCCCCAAAGAAGTTTTTGTAATTGGTATATCCGCCCTGATTGTAAAACTTGATTAAGCAACCGTTTTCCTACGGTTCCGTTTAGCCATCCAGGCAGCAGTCCCTAAGAAACCTAGAACAATTGACGGCTCTGGCACATCCTGCACATCGCTATCATCAACTGTGGCCAATAGCTGTGGAGTGCTTGATGATGCAGAGGTCGTGGGTGAAGACGTTACACCAGTTAGTGTGGCCGTTGAAGTTGACTTTGTGGCAGTCCAGTTTTCGGTCGCGGTGACCTCTTCCTTAGTGGCCTCTTCCTCGGTGGCATAAGCTCTAGTAAAAAGCTGCTCTTCCTGACCATCCGTTGTTGCCCTGGCACTCAGTGTGCCCCCAGTGACATCAAACGATATGTCATCCGCTGAACCATTGGGATTGAAGCTTAGAAACTCAGTGTTGGCGGCAAAAGTAGTGTTGACCGTTGCCAAACTCAAGGTTTCTAAGGATGGATTGATCTGCTGCACAAGTAATGCAGCCTGGCGGAGACCACGGATAGCATTGCTGGTGTCTTCACTAAATTCAATTGCAGAATTAGCGAGCAAATCACCCGTAACGGTAACCAATTCGCTGAGCACAACACCGATGCCATAGCTAACATTCCCCGTTAGGCTACAGTCAGCTAGCAAACAACTACTGGCTACCTTCTCTGAATAACCATTAATGAGCACAGAATTGGCCTGATTGTCGTAGGTGATATTAAACGGGCTAGGATTCTTGGGGTTACCCGCTACATCAAAAGATTCAGACTTGAGGATGCCTTTGCCAGTAAATTGAGTGATGGTAAAGAGATCATCAATGGACTGTAGAGCTTGCTCAGAGGTTAGTTCAAAGTCACCCAGCAAAGAGTCCAGTGTGGCTTCGTAGGAATTACCTAGTGCCGCACCGATAAAGTCATAGCCAAGCTCGATCTCACCATCGGTAAATTGATCGGGGTCATCTAAAACGATGAAACTGCCTGTAACATCATCTGCATCAATATTAAAACTGTCTGGTAAGGTAACGCCCGCCCATGTGAGCCCTGCTAAAAATGGGCTAACTCCTACGTCGGCAGATGTATCTAGCTGAAAATTAAAGGATAGGGTGCTTGCATGGGCAGGTGCACCAGCTATTAGGCCTATGGCTGAAAGGGTGGCTCCAGCAGTAATGATTATCTTATTCAAAGTGCTCACGTCTCCACGTAAAAGCAGATTACGGTTTCCAGGTGTCCCCATATTCGCCTTTAGCGTAACTAAATTACTTTGAAGTTATTTAGAAGTTATCCCTGGTTTTTCCTGAAGCTTTAGTTAAACGACGACTGTTACTGTTCGTTACAGTTGCAGTTCATTACATATTTTTCGCTTTGACACAGCACTCGCTGTTCATAACCTCCCGCCATTCCTAAAGGATTGCGATAGGCTTGGAGCATGTTCATATGTGGGAGGTCAGTTTGATGGCTCGATTTGCAATGGCAGCCCTATTGACGGCTGTATCTGTAACTGGTTTGACCGGGTTAGCGTTAGCAGAAGATGTGACACGTCAGCCTGAGACGATGCCGGTGGTGGCTCAACTTCAACTTCGCGATCGCACCGTAACGATCACCTCCCACCCCGAGGGATACCTTTACTCAGTCGCTGACGAGTCAGGTGCCGTTCTAAACGCTGCATTAACCGAACAAGAAATTGCCGAGCAATATCCTGATCTCTTCGATCTGTTGCAGCCTGCCGTAGCCGATGATGGCAATGCTGAACTGATGATGCTCGCGCCCATCGTCCAATAACCTTCTAAGCAAGCGTAAGCTTTGTAACAAGATGCCGTGGGGGATAAAAACACTGCATAAGATTGAGGCATGATGGCTAAGCCCAGCTGTTTCTGTATCCGGTGAACAGCCATGGTGAAAAAACTCGTTCTTCTCTGTTTAATCGGAATTGTGGGAGTAGCTGTGTTTTTGGGTCCCCAGTGGGCCTTCGCTTCGCCTGACGCCACACTGACAACACACTGGATCGCTCAAATGGAAACATCTTCTGCCAACGTTCCCCAAGAACAACCCAGTCAAAAGAATACTAATCAACAAGACACGCAGCCTGCTGCTGAGAAAACACCCCCTAAACAGACAACAACTGAGCAGCAATCGTCTGAGCGCTCTCAGTCTAAACCGTTTAACCCCTACGATATGAAGGCACTTAAACGATTTGATGCCGGTGACCATCGAGCTAAATAGATAGATCGAATATTGCAAGATAGTCACAAGTTGTTTGGGGTAGGCACGAGGCACTACCCCTACGAGTATTTATCAATTACCCCTTATCCACAGGTGGCTGCGCCGCCATTGTCCATCTCGACGACACATTCAGGGGGGGGCACACATTGTGGAGCATCAAAGTTAGCTGGCGCTGGTAATGGCTTGGCGGGCTCGGCACAGGGTTCACAGCCGTTGCTTCCCACCTGGAACTGAGTCATCATGTCATGATCTTCATGCACCAGATTGTGGCAATGGATCATGTATTTGCCTTCGTGGGGGCCAAAGCGACCAATCATTTCCACCGTTTCAAAGTCATTGACAAAGAATGTGTCTTTTTGCCCCTGCTCATAGGGGGCAACCGGAGTACGGCTGCGGCTCAGTAAACGGAAGTGACCCAAATGAATATGGATGGGATGGACCCAACCCCCGGTTGCGGTGAATCGCCAAATTTCCGTGGCACAGGGGTCAACAAAGGCATCGACTCGATGGGGGTCCCAGGCTTTACCGTTAATCAACCAGCGACCAGCTCGATCAAATCGGAAGTTCCGTTCCGCTTTCACTTCGGATAATAGGGTTGCCATGGGGGTCAATGTTGTCAGCCGCTCTGGTAATGGAGGATTGTCTTGGGCTCCTCCACTCACCTGGAAGCACATGATCTGAGTGCTGCGCAGGTTACCGTCTATGTTGCCAAAGAAAATTGGGTTGACTAGCAGTACCTCTTTACCTGCATAGTCGGCAAAATCAATCACAAACTCATACCGTTCAGCCACCCCTACCCGCAGGTTATCCGTGGTAACGGGGGCACTCAATAAGCCGGAGTCACTGGCAATCACCTGTAACATCACGGGCTCCAGGGAACCATCGCTATGTTTGACCCGAGCCTCTAAACTTAAGGTGCGTGATGGGCCGCCATTTAAGACTCGAAACCGGTATTTACGATTTTTCACCGTTAGCCTGGGCCAGGGTACGCCGTTAACCAGAACAACATCGTCATAAATGCCTCGATGGGCTCTGTCGTTGAATACAAGCTCACCCTCGGGGGTCAGACGCTTATCTTGAATAATTAGGGGAATGTCATAGTCTCCTTGGGGGAGCAGTTGTTGGTCATCCGGATTACAGAAGTCTTGGGCGTCGTACTCAACAATGTACATGCCGGCTAAACCCATGTAGACATTGCGGGCCGTGTGCTCAATAACGTGATCGTGATACCAGAATGTAGCGGCTCTATCGTTAGGGTAATAATAGTCTTTATAGTGCTGGGTTGGAATAATATCTTCGGCATACCCATCGTATTGAGGTAACGATGCTACACCGTGTAGATGAATGACGGTGCTGATGCCCCTGCCCTGATCATCATTGCCCAGCTGATTAACAAAACGTACTACAGACCCCGTATCTTGGCGTTGTCGAATCAGTGGCCCTGGCACTTGCCCGTTATAGGTCCACATGGTGGTTGGTTTACCGGGTAAAATCTCCACCTGGGATTTTTGCATGGTGATGGTATAGCCATCTAAGCCAGATGTGACTGACTTAGACGGCAGCACCTGCATAGGTTCAAAAGGACGATCAAAAAGAGGAAGATCAGGACTAAAACGAGGAGTGATGAAAGGTCCTGGCGGTTCTCCCATGCCATGGGGGACACAGTCTCCAGCAGCGGCCAGGGCATAGCCGCCTCGACCCCAAGCAAATAAGCTGCCAGCACCCAGTAGTCCTAGTCGCAACGCATCCCGTCGTGTGAAGTCCATCTGACCCTCCACTGTATTTCTAAATTTGTTTCTATAGGGGATAAAAATTAACCCTGAGCCAAAACCAAACCACATCTAGACTTGTAGTTTTCATTTACAAAAAACTACAGGTCTAGAGATGGTTTGCTGTCTTATATGCCTGTTTTAACCGCTTATGGGCACAATGGCGTAGAAAAATTGAGAAAACTCAATCTTTAGCGGTATCACTCCGTTACAGAGGTCGGTAGAGTCAGCGTAAATTCTGTACCTTGATTAGGGGCAGAGTTAACCGTAATTTGCCCGCCGTGGGTTTCGACAACAATTTGTTGCACAATGGCTAGCCCCAGGCCGGTTCCTTTGCCAATCTCTTTTGTAGTATAGAGGTGATCAAAAATCTGCGACTTAATGTCCTCAGGCATGCCTGCGCCATTATCAATAAAATGGATGATGATTTTCCCCTGGTTGAATTCGGTCTTAATGGTGATCTGGTTAGGGGTGGTTTCCAGGGCTGCGTAATCTTGGTATTGGCTTTTTTCGTCTAGTGCGTCAATGGCATTGGCCAAAAGGTTCATAAAGACCTGGTTTAACTGCCCTGGAAAGCAAGTGATTTCAGGACAGGTACCGTAATGCTTATGCACCTGAATGGCTGGCCGTTGTTTATTAGCCTTCAGGCGGTGTTTGAGAATTAGTAGGGTACTATCCAGGCCCTCGTGTAAATTAAAGGCGACCTTGGTTTCTTTATCGGCACGGGCAAATGAGCGCAGACTAACACTAATGTTACGAATGCGATCGCATCCCGTTTCCATCGATGTCAGCATTTTAGGAACATCCTCTAATAGGTAATCCAGTTCAACGGCGGCAGCATGGGCAACTATTTTCTCCGTAGGGGCCTGTTGACGATAGAGGGTTAGATGTTCCATCAGATCCGATAGCGCGCGTTTGAGCTCAGTAACATTGCCACCGACAAAACCAACTGGATTATTGATTTCATGGGCAACACCTGCCACTAAATTGCCGAGGGCGGACATTTTTTCCTGTTGAATCAGCCGTAGCTGAGTGTTTTGCAGCTGTCTGAGCGCCTGTTCCAATTCTTGATTCTGTTGATTTATTTTGACTTCAGCCGCTTTGCGCTCGGTAATATCGATTGCCCGTGCAAAATTGTACTGTTCGCCTTCAAATTCTAAAAAGTTAGCAACAACTTCCACTGGAAATATATGCCCATCCTTCGTTTGGTGAAACGTTTCCAATCGTTGGTAATGACGCTCTTTGAGGGCTTGCCAATGGGCAGGCCATTCACGTTGAGAAAATGTGGGGGTAATATCCCACACCGACATGGTGGTTAATTCTGCTTGAGAGTAGCCCAATTTTTGACAGGCCGCTTTGTTGACCGAGAGAAAATGTCCATCCTTATTCACCCAAAAGCAGCTGGTAGCAGTGTGATCAATGGCAAACTTGGCCAGGCTCAGTGCTTTTTCAGTGGCTTTACGCTCACTGATATCCTGAATTAGACCTAAGGTATAGATCGCATGCTCCCCCTGCAGTTTGACCAAATAGACGGTTGTCTCTGCCCAAAAATAGGTACGATCTTTACGTAGATATCGCTTTTCCAGGGTGAAACTATCTACCTCCCCGCTATACAGACGTTCCATCGCTTGACGAGACGCTTGGATATCCTCTGGATAGGTGAGATCACCAAATGTCATCTGCAATAACTCTTCTCGGCTATAGCCGATCATTTGGCAAAAGAGTGTATTGACATTCGTAAATTTTTGAGTGGTCATGTTGGCTTCAGCAAAGCCCACAGCCGCTTGCTCAAATGCTGCCTGGGTGCGGGCCTGACTTAACTGAAGTTCAGCTTCAACCCGTTTGCGATCGCTAATGTCACGAAACACAACAACACTGCATTCTCGTTCTGCAAAAGAAAGATAGTTAACCGTGATTTCAGCTGAATAAACCCGCCCACTCTTGGTGAGGTGTTGAGATTCAAGAGAAACGCTTTGTTTCTGTTTAATGGTGTTCCAAAGCTTTTTCCAATGCTTCAGCGAGAAATTAATGTCAATATCGGGTACTGATAAGGTTGTGAGTTCTTCAGATGAGTACTCCAGGATGTTGCAAGCCGCTGTGTTAGCGTAGAAACATTTAGCATCTTCATCCAGCCAAACGATGCCGTTGGCTGCATTATCAACTGAAAACTGAGTCAGCAGAAGTTTGTTATTGAGTTTAGTCAGTTCTTCTGTTTTTTTCTGTTCTAATTCATAGAGCTGATTAACATGCCTTAGTTGTAAATGAGTGGCAACCCTGGCTAATAATTCCGGTTCTTGAAATGGTTTACTAATAAAGTCAACTGCTCCCACTGAAAAGCCTTTGACAATACTTTCAGTATCTGATAGGGCCGTAATAAAAATAACGGGAATGTGGGATGTACTGGGATTGGCTTTAATTTGTTGACAAGTCTCGAAGCCGTCAAGTCCTGGCATTTCAATATCCAGCAGGATCAGGTCTGGCACAAAAGACCGTAAACGGTGGATAGCCCGCTCGCCACTAATGGATGCTGCTACCGTATACCCAGCTGAAGCTAAGACCTCTGTGAGTACCTCTAAGTTCTCAGGTCTATCGTCAACAGTTAGGATTTTACCACTATCCAACATGGGTGATTTCGATAGCTCTGTGGGCCTGTCATACGGTTTTATTACACATTGGGTACTAGCAGTTTTACTGCAAAGCACTCATTTTTCAATAGTTCCCTATCGCAAATATAATCATCACCTCAATGTGGTTTGACAGCCAAGAGGTTCTTAAGGGGGGGATTGCCTATTTGAAATAGGCAGCAGATTTAAAGCCCAATCACTTAGAAAACATAGATGTTTAATGGGCTTTAGCAAAGGGGGCAATGCCGACATGTTTCTATTAAGACGATGATCTGAGGTAGTTAGGTTCCATCGCTCTATATTTTTCAGGTGATTAGCGAACAAATCTGATAATTCTTTGATAAAAGTATTTTTGTAAGGACATCTAAGCAAACCCTAAAAAAACTGGTGGTAAGTCCTCAACACTCCGGCAGACTAGGTATGTTGGAAAATAGTTATACAGAGCATTGACACTATGGTTTGGCAGCGTCCTGATGGTCGGCAACCGAATGAACTACGTCCAGTTAAGTTCGAGCGACGTTTTACCCGTTATGCGGCTGGGTCAGTCTTAGCCCACTGCGGCAATACTCAAGTGCTATGTACGGTGTCAGCGTCTGAAGACGTGCCTCGCTGGCTGAAGGACTCAGGGCAAGGTTGGCTCACGGCAGAATATCGGATGTTGCCCAGTGCGACCCACACCCGGACAAGGCGTGAGCTGATGAAACTATCGGGTCGTACCCAAGAGATTCAGCGGCTGATCGGTCGCAGTTTGCGGGCTGCCCTAGACTTAGAGGCGTTAGGGGAAATAACGCTGACGGTAGATGCGGATGTGATCCAAGCTGATGGCGGTACTCGCACGACGGCAATCACGGGGGCTTATGTGGCCTTAGAAGATGCGATCGCCACACTCATGGCCAAAAACACCCTGCAAAGCTCACCTTTAAAGCATCAGATTGCCGCTGTTTCTGTCGGTCTGTTAGAAGGCGATGCGTTTCTCGACCTCAATTATCCAGAAGATGTTGCAGCCGACATTGATTTTAATGTGGTGCTCAATGGGGAATTGGGGTATATCGAAGTGCAGGGAACTGCTGAGGCTGAAAGCTTTAATCGTCAACAGCTAAATCAGATGCTGGATTATGCAGAAGTGGGCATTAAGCAGCTGATGGTGCTGCAAAAAGAAGCGCTATTGCAAGATTAATTTAATCGGCGGATGGGCATTGCCCATCCGCTGGTTCTATTCATTGATCACACTGCCGGGGCTTTGTTGTCTGGCAAATTTAGGGAAAACGCAAAGATTGCGATCGCTATAGTTAACCCACCTGCCACCAAAAAAGGCATGCCATACCCAAAGGTGACCAGTACGCCGGAAACAGCCGGGCCGATGGCATTGGCCATGCTCAGGTAAGAAGAATTGGTACCGAGGGCTTCACCCTGTTCATCTTTAGATGTACGTAACGACAGCAGTGAGTCGATCAGCGGCATCGGAAATGCATTGACAATACCAAAGAAGAATAGCAATACCCAGAACGCTTCAATGGTGGGGAACGACGGATAAAGAATCAGCAAAATTCCCCGCATAATCAGGGCAGTCACCAGCAGTGTGACAAGATTCATCCGTTTTCGCAGAGGCCCTAATAAGAACACCTGGGATAAAAATGCTAGAACGCCAAAGAATACAAACGCAAATGCCAGATTCTTGGTATCTTGCCCCAGCACCGTTAAGAAGAAGGGCTGAAACGCAAAGGTAAATACGGTGAATGTGGCCCCATTGAGAAAGGTCATCAGGAAAATGCGACCGACCAACGGTTTGCGGAAGGAGGTGGCCAGGCGGCCAAAACCAAAGTCATTGAGGGATAGGTTGAGTTTGCGATCGCACTCTGACGATGGCCGTGTTTCCGGCAATACCGCAAAACAGAGAATCGCTGCCACCAGGGCCATCAGGGCTGACACCATAAAACTCATACCCAAAGGCGTGATACCCGGTATCGGGGGTAAAGTCTGGGCAAAATAGGCCAGTGGCGGCCCCACGACAAACCCCAGTCGAAATATGCCGCCAAAAATTCCAAAAGCTTGGGTCCGCTGCTCCGGGGTCGTAATATCGCTGACCACCGCCTGGGCTACAGAATTATTACCCCCTGTTAGACCATCCAGCATCCTGGCCAGATACAGCCACCAGGCAAAGGGACTGACCGCCGCCAGCAGGTTAGCCACCACCGTGCCCAATAAGCTAATTACCAACAACGGCTTACGCCCAATGCGATCCGATAGCCGCCCCAGAATCGGGGTACCCAAAAACTGGGACAAGGAAAACGCCGTGGTCAGAAGACTCGCCGCCAGATCACTGAGACCAAACTCTTTAGCATAGGGGTACAGCGTTGGAATAATGATGGTAAAACTGACGGAGTTAATGAATGCCACCAACGTGACAATCCAAAACTGCAGCGGCAGGCGCGACTTGGCAGCCATAAAAGCAAAGACGTAAAGTTTTGTAACCTTGTTAGAATATCAGGATGCCTGGTTAAGCGCTAATCAGGAATTGTTTTGAGTTACTAGTTTTTAGTTCTTAGTTAGTTAAGTTAGACACGTTAAGTCATTAACAAACTATGGGAGACAATGCCTCAAAACAAAGAATGAGCAGCCAAGAACTAAGAACCAGGAACCAATAACCATCCAATAATTTAGTTGACGGTCTAAAAAAGAGTAAGCTAGAATCTCGTCATTGAGTTTTTCACAAACTTTTTTTGTCATGAACGCAGTCAAGCAGCTATCACTACACAGTCTAACTAGCCTCGGTGGGCTAGGACTGCTGCTGCGCCTGGCGCATACTAACTAGATCACACCCCAATCCATACGATAGGTAGGCTTTTTCTAATTGATCCATTACCCAACGTTCCTGATATACAGGAACTTTTGAGTTTTGGATGTCATACCTGAAATCATAGGACGATCATTTCACCCAGGTTCTTCCACTTTTGGAAGAGCCCCATTGCTGAAATGAAAGCGTTCTCTTAGGTTGTCTCCCTAGCCTGCCTATCTCCAAAATCTCCCACGTCTATCGATACCCTATCCCCTCATGGGAGGGGCTCCGGGGTGGGTTTCCCTTGCGCAATTTTTCGAGCTCTCAACATCAATCCTTCTGCTTTTTAAAGGAATTGTTGTGGCTTGAGAGGTTTAAGTCTTTTTGCCTGTAAACATTGTTGCTCGCAGACTTTACCCACACCGCCCGTTGGGCACCCCTCCCAAGAGCGAAACGCAACAGCATCCTTTGCATGCTCTTCCCGAGAAAAGGAATTAAACAACCAACCATTAAGCACTCACAAAAACCATTATGTTGAAGCATCCTGCTCAGAAATATAGTCCGTTTCAGCCGATTCAGATTGACCGCACCTGGCCCAGTTGCACCATTACCCAAGCCCCCACATGGCTCAGCACCGATTTACGTGACGGCAACCAGGCCCTGGCTCAACCCATGTCGATTGAGCAAAAGCTGCACTTCTTTGAACTGTTGGTGCGCATTGGCTTTAAAGAAATTGAAGTAGGGTTTCCATCAGCCTCGGCAACAGAATTTGAGTTTGTCCGACGACTGATTGAAGAAGATCGGATCCCCGCAGATGTCACCATACAAGTCCTCACCCAGGCAAGGGAATCGCTTATCCGTCGAACATTTGAAGCACTGCGAGGAACAAAACAAGCAATTGTCCATGTCTATAATGCGACAGCTCCCGTCTTTCGACAAGTTGTCTTTCGCAATAACAAAACAGAGACCATTGAACTAGCTGTGTCAGCTGCCACCCTGATTCGGCAGCTGGCCCAACAACAACCAGAAACAGTCTGGCGATTTCAATACTCTCCTGAGGTCTTTACTTCAACTGAACTACCCTTTGCCCGAGATATTTGCAATGCAGTCTTGGCCGTGTGGCAACCCACACCCGACGCCAAAGCGATTATTAACTTACCAGCCAGCGTTGAAGTCGCTACACCCAATATATTTGCCGATCAGGTGGAATGGATGCATCGCCAGTTAGACTACCGTGATGCAGTGGCCCTGAGTGTCCATCCCCACAATGATCGAGGCTGTAGTGTGGCAGCGGCAGAGCTGGCCCAAATGGCAGGGGCGGATCGAGTGGAAGGCTGTCTGTTTGGCAATGGCGAACGTACCGGCAATGTGGACTTGGTGACGTTAGCGATGAATCTCTATACCCAGGGCATTCATCCGGGCCTAGATTTTTCGCAAATAGATCAGGTGGCCGAGGTGGTTAAGCGATGCACCCAGCTACCCATTCATCCACGGCATCCCTATGTGGGTGACTTGGTCTTTACAGCCTTTTCTGGGTCTCACCAAGATGCCATCAAAAAAGGATTTGCTCAACGACAGCCGGAGGACTACTGGGAGATTCCCTATTTGCCCATGGACCCGGCAGATGTGGGTCGCTCCTATGAGGCCATTGTGCGGGTTAACAGTCAGTCAGGAAAGGGGGGCATTGCCTTCTTGCTAGAGCGAGACTATGGCGTTGTTCTACCCAAGGCTTTACAGGTGGAATTTAGCCAGATAGTACAGCAGGTTATGGATAGTACTGGCGACGAAATGTCATCATCGGCAATTTGGCAGTTGTTTGGTAGCACCTATGGCACAGCACCGGGGCCAGTGGTCTATCAATCCCACCATCTAGAGACGGCAGGTGACAATGACCAGGTGCAACAGCTAGTGATGCAGGTTAACTACGACAACCAACCGCTATGTTTGCAAGGGGCTGGCAATGGTCCCATCGATGCCCTAGTGGCAGCTCTACGGCTTGGTGGCTTGGCAATCGAGATTGCTGACTATGAAGAGCGCGCGCTACATGCAGGCAGTGGGGCCGAGGCCATTGCCCTAGTTGCCGTTACTGGTCCGGAACAGTCACAGAAATACTATGGCGTGGGTACCCATCGCAATATCACAACAGCCTCAATCTTGGCTGTGCTTAATGGTCTTAACCGTTTACTGAATGCACAGGATCAAGCTGGGCAAGATCAGCAATCGCTTAGCCTCTGCGTTTAATCACCATCAGCCATCGTTCCCTTCGACTGCGCTCAGGGAACGATTACTGATCGTCATGTAAAAACGGCAGGTCTGGCAAACCATCGTGACTCAACGTGCTGCGCTTAGGAATTTGCGTTTGCTCATGGGGAATAGGAATTAACGAGGTTTGAATCGGAAACGGCATGGGAATATTTTCGTTGCGAAAACGCTTATGCAGCCGTTTGATAAACTCGTGGCGCACCACCAGATGGTCAAAATATTCGCGAATGCGCAGGTAAACCGTCATGGTGATCGCGAAGTAACCAAATTCTTTAAAGCGAATCCAGGGGTCAGAATTGGGCACGCCTCCAACAACGTCATTCATCACCTCATTGGCGATCTCAAGGGCGACTTGTTCTACTTTCTCTAAATCCGTATCGTAGCTAATACCCACTTCAAGGATAATCAGAGCTTCTTTATCTGGTAGACCATAGTTCTTGAAGACATTATTGAGGATTCGGGTATTGGGTACCACTACCATGTTGTCGCGAATGTCTTGCAGGATAGTGTGCCGCCAGGCAATATCCACCACGTATCCCTCTTCACCAGAATCTAACTGGATAAAGTCCCCAACCCTTAATTTATTAGATGTGGCTAGGTTTAAGCCTGACAGAAAATTAGTTAGGGTACTCTGAAAAGCTAGACCAAGGGAAACACCACCAATACCCAAAGCTGTGAGTAAAGGTGTAATGGCAATGCCAAGGGACTGCAGTGTGATCAGTACACCGAAGGTGAAAATCACAATTTGGGTCAGCATCTCAAATAGAGATGTCAGATTACCTGCCCCTTTTGTCTCAGAAAAGTAGCGGACAAAGCCTACAGATAAACGGGCAACGATTAAGGTACCAGAGGCAATAGCGGCTACTAAGAGACACCTTTGAATTGTGAGAAATAAATTATTGTCAATGGGCAGCGTCAGAATCGCTGCAAAAATACCGCCAATAATAAACCAAAACAGGATTAATCCTTTGAGGGAGCTGATAATCACATCAGCACCACCCCAACCTATCCTGGAAGAGAGCGCCTGCAGGCGATTTAACCCTTGACGTTCAACAATTATTCCTAGAAAAAACGCACCCAAGATAATGACAATGGGTACGACAACACTAATGATATTGGTAATCGTAATGACGTTTAAGGCTGCGCTCACAACAGTTAGCGATTGATTTAATAGAGGTATCTAAACATAGATATTTCATAGATACCGTGATCAATCGCCTTTGGCAAGTTGCACCTACCAGGCATCAACTTACGCCAGAAAAGCTTGGCTGGCTGGGGAGTCAGACGTTAGACGTTAGTGAAGTCCTGACGTCTGACGATTGAATTCTATCCTTGGGAAAACTTCCCGCTCTGCCTTGATACCACCCCGCAGTCGAATCTAAGCTAAAAATTCAGGATTGCGCTTTCTAATGATGCCAACCATCATCGGACTCATAACTGTGAAGATGGTGATCACTAGGACGATCAGATGCTGATCCCATGTTATGCGAGCCATGTAATCCCAGGTAGCCGCTCGGCCTAACTCAAATCGTCCTAAGGCAACGTAGGTGACGTTACAGATAAATGATGTCCAAAAGTCAAAAAGAATAGCGAGTATCCAAGCAAGTCTTAGCAGGTAAATTTCACGCTGTTTGCCTTGATTATGTCCCCATATAGGACGAGTCGAGAAATTAAAGGCCCCTGCAATTAAAGTACCGACTAGACTTAAGCCAATGGCAATGAAATGAATACCATTTAGAATGAGCAGGCTCCCTAAAAATGTAGTGAGCAAATCCCAGACCATACTGACGCGAAAGGCGCTAATCAGGACAATCCGAGGTAAACCTACATGGACATTGAGTCTGGGTTTTACATCAGGTCTCATAAGCGTGCTTGATGGATGCCACCTGTGTCTGAGCAATAATTTCACGCTAGTGGAGAAAGTTGAGGAAATTATGAAGAACCTTACTCCCAAACTCGGTTTAAGCCTGGTTCGGGAGTAATTCCACCATTTACCCTCTAGTTTGGGCGACCTGGCGTGTTTCTTGTTCTTGATGCGCCTTTGTTGACGTAGATGACTTAGGTCGATTGACGAAAACAGCACAGGGAGCTCGATGGCTGACGTAGTAGCTGACACTACCCACTAGTAACTCTTTAAGCCCTGACAATCCGCGACAGCCCATGACAATCAGATCGGCAGGCCAATCATTAGCGACTTCACAGATCTGCTGCCCCGTGCGTCCCTGCATGACATCACAAATGGCTTCAATACCTTCAGTTTCCAGTTCTTCAACATAGAGTTGTAAGGTTTGCCACCAGCCACTGACAAATTTGTTCCATTCCTGCTGGTACTCTGCAAATAGGAGCTCACTATGTTGGGATATGTATTGACTATCGCTAAAAATCAGCTTTTGAGGCAAACCTGGTTCATCTTCGTCAATGACGTGAAGTAGCCTGAGTTCAGCCTGATGTAGCTTTGCCAGTTCGATGGCAGTTTTCATTGCCTTTTGAGCCATTTCTGACTTGTCCAGCGCCACCAAAATCTGCTTGGGCCCCTCGCTGGATGCTGTGTCAGTCTGCTCATTTTTGCGAGCAATCGGAGTATCCTCAACGGGTTGTTGCTTAGCATGTACGACCAAAACGGAGCAGGGAGCATGGTGCAACACATAGTTGCTAACGCTGCCAATTAGAAATTCACTCATTCCCGATAGGCCACGACTGCCCACAATAATTAAGTCGGCCTCCCAGGTTTGTGCGACTTCACACAATCGTGCGCCTGGATTGCCATACAGTAGGGTGCCCGATGCTTCTATGCCATAATTTTGAGCATCGGCAATCTGCTGATTCAGTAAAGCTTGCGAATGATCTACAAACTGATTCCAGGCAACTTGGTAGGATTCCACTACGGTGGCGCTAACGCTGGGGTATAGAGGTCCGCCAAAATAACCACTAAATTTTGGCGCGCCTGGTTCGCTATCTACTAAAACATGAACGAGTTTTAGCTCTGCATTGTAGCTAAGTGCAGATGCGATCGCCTTTTGTAAGGCCCTCAACCCTAAATCAGAACTATCCAAGCCAACCACAATTTTGCGAATCATTCGCTTTCTCCTGATATATTGTTGGATCAACAAATGTGGAAGATTTTTATCTCTTCCTTCTTGATCGTAACAAAACAAGTTGAGGAACTTATGAGGAGTAGCAAAGGCTGGTTGGGCCATTGGGCAACGTTACTCTTCCCCATATTTTCTTTAGATTGTCGGTCTATATTAGGAGACTTTATATCTAATATTATCCATGCCTCTCTATCATTGGGCTATCTATGATTGAGAAGTTCCTGGCTCAATACTGATTGACCCACCCTTGCGATTATGTGGCAGTGCAAAGAGCTTGAGGACCCACCGCACCCTAGGTGCCAATGCGACGCCAAGGTCTAAATGCATTGTCAATGTCGTACAACGCTGGAGCTAGCGTGGGAAAATGGCGCTGTAGAACAGTTACCATGGTGTTGTTGGCAATCCAGTCTAAGCCCAGCTGGGTATAAACTTCAGCCCTATAATCTTTGGTAAAGAACCGATCGCTTTTCAGGCGGCGAGAGGCCATGAGGATAAACACGCGGAAGGCGGTATCGCTAAAGCCAAAGCCTTCAGGTTTATCTTCAGCAAACAGACCGACCATCAGGTCTACGCTGTTGATGTCGTTGTAGTAGACTCGACGCATTTCTTCGACCCATTGTTTGTTGCTGCTAATTTCCTCAAAGGATTTCACACGAGTTCTACCGATCAGCTCTCGGAAACGATTGTAGCGGGGCACTCCCCGTTCGCGATCGCGTAAAATATCCACCGCTGCTAGATCAAAGACCTCACCATTGTCTCGCACCAATTGCTGCAAGGAACGCGGATAGTTATGAAGGCTAATTTCACCAGGATGGGCGATACCAAACGAATAGTATAGGTCCGGCATAGGGATTGATTCTAACAATGTCCGACTGCGTTTGCCTGAGATTTGGAAAAAGTCGGCGGCTTGTAATGGCCGATTATTATCTAGAGAATAAAACTGGAGTTCATCAGGAATCAGCGGGTGCATGCGATACACAGACGCAAATTCCTCAGTTAAATAGTAGGGTGCGGTGTGGTGGTCCGTCTCAGACCCCACAATCCCCGACAACAAATCAGTGAGTTCTCCTTCACCGACGCTGCCTAAAACTTGCTTCAGGTCTTCTCCTAGGAAACCAGACCAGTTCACATTCAGCGCAATATCCGTTGCCGGCAGAGGTAAAATCGCAGGTGTCCACTCAACGGTGTGGATTTTTGCCATTAGTGCTGCATTGATCAACCGGGCATGGTTGAAGAGAACATCGTCGGACCAATGGGAATATTCTTGTTTTAGGTGATCGCAAATAGCGTTGTGTTCTTTGGTGAACACAGTATGCAACATGGATAATCCAATCCACCAGTTATCGTTAAAACCGGTGACATCTAGGCCAGTCTCGGGATCCACAGGTAACAGACCGTCATCCTGAATAGTGAGTTTGCCATGGACGTGCGATCGCAATTTATCCACCGTTTCTGGGTCGCTGCCATAGATCTGAGAGCCGTCCCACCAGTGGGTGACCGTATTGATAAACGTTTTGGGTCTGGCACCGTCCGGTCGAGACTTGTCTGCCAGCGTCTTGCCAACGGCCATGGGGCGATGCTCCTCTGGCCACGGATCATTGGGCTCCAAAGGAATTTCCAGCTTATCGTCAGGCTCGTTATCACCGTGGGAAAACCAATCATGGTTTTCAAACTGAATCCAGGCCGCAGCCAACAGATTAAGAATGGTGGCAGGCTGAAAGCGATCGCGCGTCATCAATATGCGACTGACCTCACGTGGATTTGGCGTCATCAGCTTAGGGGCTGCTTCTGCTTCAACGGCACCCAGAGCAACATTACGGCCAAAACGGGTGCCCGCCATACCCATTTGGGGCTGTTGCAAATCATTAAAGCTACCGTCTGCTGTACGAGCAGTTAGGTGACTCCCATCAGAGCTGGGGTGAGGTTTGGGCAATTCACCACTATCAGGCAGCTGAGATGTATCGTGGAGATTTTTCTCCCTAAGATCATTGCGAAGCTTTAATAACTGCAACAACGCCAGCGGAGTCGGCAGTTTGTGCCAAAAATTATCAAACATAACAATAGTCTCCAGTCGTCGAGGGGGCTAACAGTAATTGCGCTCGGATTGTTATTGAATTAACCTTAAGGATGCTGATGGTGAATCAAGCTGAATATTCTCGTATTTCCTCAAGGTGATTATTTAAATGCATCACATGGGCACGGATATAGTCTTGTTTTGATAGGTCTCCATAGGTAAAATGAGGAGCCAGGGAATCTGTGTAGTTGTCAAAATCAATGTAAGCTTTTTTTAAGCGAGCCAAAGCTTTTTTGAGATTGCCATGTGCTTCCAATTCTGGGGCACCAGGAATGGGTTCATCTAAGGGATGCTGCATGGCACCGAGGGCGGAAAAAAGGGTGAAAGCTAGCTTACCAACCGTGGCTTTGTAGATTTCAGGTTGTTGTATGGGATATCCCACCATGGAACATTCAACACTCTGGGCACAGTGGGTCAAAATTGCATAGGGTTGCCATGCTCCTGTACTGTGTAGAGGTTGATTGCTAAGGCTTGCTATAGTTTCTAATGCTGAAGAAATTGTTAACATAGTAGGCCTATTACCAAATTTCATTCATGCGTCTCAGTTTTGGGAGGATTCTAAACATCAACCCAGGTTGAGTTGTGAGAATCTCCCATGACGTTAACATCACTCCAATAGCAACGTGCCGTTAGCTTTACAACTTGATGCTTCAGCGTTGGGTAAAAGTAAAATATGTTAGTGATTATCGCCTGAAAACGCCGTCTTGAAATCAGGCAGGTTAAGGCCCCTAATCACAGGATTAAATGCTGAGTTTGACGCAAATTTAATTTTCCCTGCTACTTTGATGAAAAGACAGGATGGAAAATGTTCATCGCTCGGAGCAGATAAATGGTAACTACATTTAAATTTAAAAACGGCGACCAGATGCCGATTTTAGGATTAGGCACATGGAAGTCTGCACCTGGCGACGTGTATAAGGCTGTTAAGGCAGCCATTGCAGCGGGGTATCGCCACATTGACTGTGCCCACATCTATGGCAACGAAGCCGAAGTTGGTCATGCTCTGTCAGACGCATTTAGTGAAGGCATGGTCACCCGTGAGCAAATGTGGATTACCTCAAAGCTATGGAATGATTCCCATGCGCCGGAGGATGTGCGGCCTGCCCTGAAGGAAACCCTCTCGAATTTGCAGTTAGAGTATCTGGATCTGTATCTTATCCACTGGCCTGTTGCCCTGAAAAAGGGGGCAACGTTTCCCCTGACGCCCGAAAAATTAGTTTCGCTGGAAGTATTGCCCATTTTAATTACCTGGAGTGAAATGGAGGGTTTGGCAGATGAGGGGCTATGCCGTCACATCGGGGTGTCTAACTTCAGTATGGCCAAACTACAGGATTTACTGGAAAATGCCCGCTTAAAGCCAGAAATGAACCAGATTGAGCTGCATCCTTACCTACAGCAAACCTCAATGCTGGATTTCTGCAAAGAAAACAATATTTATCTGACGGCCTATTCACCGTTGGGGTCAGCGGATCGGCCTGATAGCTTGAAGGCCGATGACGAACCTGTTCTGTTGGAAAATCCAACCATTGCAACCATTGCTAAACACCATGGAGCCACACCCGCTCAGGTACTGCTGAGCTGGGCCATGCAGCGAGGCACCGCAGTGATTCCTAAGTCAGTTAATCCTGACCGTATTAAGCAAAATTTGGCCGCTGCTGACTTGTCGCTAACTGCCGCCGACATGCAGACAATAGCCGAGCTAGATTTAAACCGTCGCTATGTGGACGGCACTTTCTGGCAGGTGGACGGTGGACCGTATACCCTAGCCGCCCTGTGGGATTTATGATTCAACGCTGTAAACGTCCATTTTCATGCATTAACAATTGGTACTACCCCTGCTCAAAAGGTAATCTAAATATCTGAGTACTGGTCTCATTGCTACCATATTTTATGAAACCACCGGACACATAAATGTAACCATTATGGACAAAGGCAGCATGGGCATAGCGGGATTCGGGTAAAGGCGGTAGCTCTGTCCAGGATCCGAGATTATCTTGGTCATCAACCGTGGCGGCTTCGACGGTGGAGAGAACTTTGTTGGTTGCACCACCTGCGATCGCAACCAATGTTCTATCCACCAAAACAGTTGCATGTCGCTGTCGTGCTGTAATTGTCCCCACCGGTTCAAACGGTGACAGGGTTTTATCCACTTGAACATCAGCCACCCAAACCTGATCAAGTAATTCACTCGGTCTAAACTGGGCAGTGCCAGACACTGCAAAAATGCGATTGTCCACAGTTGTTGCCGTTACCCAGCCGATGGGTGTAGGAAAGGGGACCAGCTCTTGAAAATCTCCCACCGTTCCATCAGCGGCAATGGTCGCTGTAAACACTTTATCAATTACCGTCGTGTTGTTGGGGCGAAACGTATTGCTGCCACCCAGAATATAAAGCTGATTATTCAGGCTAGTGACGGCATGGATTGTTAGTGGCTCTGGTAACTCTCCTACATCTACCCATTCTGTAATATCACCTTGCTGATTGGGCACCGCCCGCAGAATTCGGCTAGAAACCTCACTGCCATCCCAGAAGCCATTATCTCCTCCAAACACATAAAAAGCACCCTTATGGATAGCCACCATATGGTGTTGTAGCTTTAGAGGCAACGGAGCCGTTGTGTCTTGCCAGTCACCAAATGTGCCCTCTGACGTTAGGGGCGCAAAAAAGACATCCTCATGAATGCCTTTGGTCTCATTCCAGCCACCAATCACATAGATATAGTCACCCAATACCATCATTTGGTGGGATTCTAAAGGCGTTGGTAACTGACCAATTTCTTGCCAGGGAGAGTCTTTTGGGGTTTGGCTAATTCTTTGCGCTGTCTGCTGCTGCGGGGTACAAGCTATTACAGGAAAAATAGAAATTGTCAAAGTCAGCCCAACAGAAATAAATCTTCGAGTAAGCCTTACCATAAGCAAGTTTCAGTTATTGATTTTCTATGAGTTCCAACACCCATTGCTGATGTTCGGGAGCGAATTTAGGACTAGGAGGTTGACTGTAGTCAATAGCCAAATGATATCGGCCCTTTTTATACACCTGATCGAGTAATGGCTGGAGCTCTAGTAAAACATCTGATTCACCGGGCAACAGCGGAATTGGAATAGGGGGAACAGTCTGTTGTAAGCTGAAGGCAAATAGATTCCCAACTGGAAACGGTGATGCCATGGTCAAGTGATTTGGCAATTTCCTTAATTATGGCCATTATAGCCCTACACCTTCCAGTGTCTCATCAGCGACATCATAAAGCTCCTGTAGTTTTTCCAGGGTTTCTTCTTCAGCTTGCCATAGCCCACGTCCATTAGCCTCAATCATCCGTCCAATGATATTACGGAATGCTTCTGGGTTGGCTTCCCTCAGTCGATTCGCCATGGTTTCATCCAAGGCATAGGTTTGGGCGGTCTGGTCATAAACCCAATTATCTTGGAAGCCAGTGGTCCCTCCCCAGCCAATCAGGGCCGTCATCCGTTGAGAAATTTCATAGGCTCCACCAGAACCTTGGTCTGCCATGGCTTCAGCCCACTTAGGGTTAAGCAACTTGGTGCGATACTCCATGCGCAATACCTCTTCCAGCTTGCGGGGGGTGGTGTCCTGGGAAAAACTCTCCACAAAGCTAGCAGTCACTCGTTTACCCTGACGTTTTTCGGCAGCCTTTTTGAGGGCTCCGGTGTTGGCGTAATACTCCTGAATGTCGGTGAGGCCATATTCCACAGAGTCAATTTGCTGCACAATGCGGCCTGTACTTTGTAGAAGAGTATTGAGCACGTCTGGGCGAGCCTGTCCTTTATCGCTACGACCGTAGCTAAAGGCATTGCGATCTCGCCACGTATCCGCCAGATCTTCCCCCGACTCCCAGTTAGAATCCGTCACCCGGTCATTCACCAGCGCCCCATAGTCCCCAGCCGGATTGGAAAATAATCGAGCCGACACATTCTCCACCCCTTGGGCTTTCAGCTCTAAGGCATGCTTACGAATAAAATTCTGTTCTGGGGGTTCATCAGCCTCGGCAGCGCGGAGAAACAGATCGTCCAACAACTCAATGATATTCACAAAGCTATCGCGAAAGATGCCGGAGAGATTGCCCAAAATATCGATGCGGGGATGATCCATCTGCTCTAGAGGGATTAGCCCATAGCGCACAATCCGCCCCGTACCTTCTTTAATCGGTTCCGCCCCCACCAGCTCTAGCAAAATCCCTAAAGATTCTCCCTTAGTCTTGATGGCATCCAGTCCCCATAACATCACAGCAACAGTTTCAGGATACTCACCAGAGTCCTCCACATTCTGAGCGATCAGCTTCCGTCCAATGGCACGTCCCCGCTCATAGGCAGCTGGAGAAGGCATACGATAGGGATCTAGCGCATGGATATTTCGGCCTGTGGGGAGAGCACCGGGACCATCCCGTAACAGATCGCCACCGGGGGCTGGAGGAATGTACTCGCCGTTAAGGCCTCGCAACAGATTGGTGAGTTCATCCGTGGTTTGCATCAGGCCCTGACGAATAATTCTGGCTTCGTCCAATAGCGCTGCGGTGATGGGCGCGCTGGCTGGATAACGCTTGTTCAGGACGTCGATCTGAGGTTTCTCCGGTAGGGTATCCGTTGCGATGTGTTCTATTAGCTCAGGGTGCAGGCGTTCTCCAAAGTAGGCAGCAAGATAGCTGGTAATAGCTTCTGTCGTAGGCGATTGACCCAGCCCATGGAGGCCACTGGAAAATAGACGATTTTCCAAGACTTGCAGATACTCATATACCGTGACAAAGTAGGCATCTAAGACGGCATTACTAAACAGTTTGGCATGCTCTGGGGTAAACTCTAATCCTTGCTGCTTTAACTCCGGCAGCGGACAATCTGTGGCCAGACCTGTATCGGTAATCTTGGTGAGAATGGCATCTTGCAAAACTCGGTTTGCCTGGGGCTCTTCTCGAAATTCAGCGATCAGCTCTCGCAGCGTAATCAGTTCTTTGTATAACCCTGCTCGTCCATAGGGGGGCACATTGTGGGAGACCAGCACTCCGTAACCTCGCCGCTTGGCTAAAATGGACTCTGATGGGTTGTTGGCTGCATACACATATAGGTGTGGAAGATTGCCCAACAGAATGTCAGACCAGGAATAGCCCGTATTTCCCAATGGGGAACCCGGTAGCCATTCCACGGTGCCATGCATGCCAAAATGCACCACCGCATCCGCCTGAAACTCTTCTTGCAGCCAGGTATAAAACGCTGCGTACTGGGGGTGGGGGGTTAAATCTCGTTCAAACATCAGCCGCATGGGATCCCCCGCTAGGCCTAAGGGGGGCTGCACCCCAATCCACACATTGCCCAGCTGAATGCCACCCACATGGAAATTTTCACCGATGGTCTTAATGCCGCTTTTGGTAAGGGACTGCCATTGTTTTTCAATTTTGGAGGTTTTCAAATAGCCCAACCATTTTTCTAAGGTTCTGACATTGACAGTGGCTGGGACGGAGAGTGGGGGGAGTTCTTCGTTATTGGTTATTTGTTCTGCCTGTTTGGGAGTCATCCATTGATTTTCATCGTCGGCTGCTTTCACCCAGTCAATGATTTTCTCGCCATCTTCGGGGAGTTCTCCCACCTGGTATCCCTGGGCTTTTAGGGCTTGTAAAAGGGTTAGGAGAGATTTTGGTACATTCAAAAGCGCGGCTGTACCGGTGGCTCCATAGCCTGGGGGGAATCCGTAGAGAATAATGGCGACTTTGCGATCGCACCGCTCTTTCCGCCTCAGTGCAATCCACTGTGTCACCCGTCCAGTCAGACGACGCACCCGTTCCGGTACCAGATAAATTTGGTCTCCCACCAGGCCCCCCAGCGGAATCGGATCAATGGCTCCATCCAGTTCCGGTAGAGCGTACAGCACCACACTTTGCAGTCCCCCCACCCCCTGACGAGTCCAGGAGTGAATATCCTGAATCAACAGCGGTGCTGCCACAAAATAGGGCACATTTTTTGCCCCTAAAATCTTCTTGGCCACGGCCACTTGACGCCCAGCTTCCATAGACCCTGCTGGACCACCTACCAGGGGAAAGCCAATGGTAGACACAATGGCATCCACCTGTGCCGCTTCGTTGGAAAGAGAGGCACATTCCACATTGCCCAAGGCTCGCTGGGCCTGTTCATATCCGGTGGTCATCAGGTCCCGCACGGCTACGTGGCCTTCCACACCGTTGATAAATATGGGCACCGGCATCAGGTCTGCTTCCTCAAAGTAGCGAATCAGCTGCGGGATATAGGCCTGCTTGGTAATGACATGCTTGCGATACAGGAGAATGCCAACACGGGGTTGACTTCGACTCCGCTCAGTCAACGGGGGGCTGAGCGAAGTCGTTCGCATAGCGTCTCCTATGGAGTTAGCCCGATACCAATCTACATACGCCCTCGGCGACTCAAAATATCCTTCATAATCCGGATGCAATAATCCAATATTCGGCGTCTCAATCACCGCTGGGATCTCTCCGACGGTCAGGCCTAAATATTTCTCTGTCAGCACCCACAGCATGGAGGCCACATTCTCAGTACCGCCTGCATTCCAATAGCCGTAGATAATCAGCCAGTTGCGCAGGTCCTGTACTTTTTTGGCGGGAATATATTTCAGTAGCTTGGGGCCAACTTTGAGAAAGCTAATATACCCAGCCAGTTTGTCTTCTTCTTTGCCGCTGCCAAACTTACTGAGGATAAACTTGACCGGCTTAGGCATACCTTTTGGCTTCGCGCCAATGACAAACTTACCCAGATGGGTGAGGGCCATAAGCTCCAGGGCGGATTCAAAGACCAGGCGAATGGGAATATCCTGCACGCGCTCCCGCAACCAGAGGACCTGGTCATAGTCAAAAATTAGGCTGGCGAAGAATACGTCGGCTCCATCTAAGGCCGTTGCAATGGTGTCAGGTTGGGTGGTGAGGTCGCGATCGCAAAATACCCGAATGTCTAATTCAGGACAGCGCTTCTGAGCCATATCCGCCGCCTGCTGATATAGCTGTGTATTAAAGGCTTCAAACCCAGCAATTAGGACAATCCGTGGCATTCATTAGGACCCATGGCAGCCCCTTAATTTTAACGAGTTTTAATGGTTTGGTCTGAGCCGCCCATATCTCTCCATCAAAATTGGCTAAATACTCTTTGGCGGCTAAGCCATTGCATAGTCAGTATACTGCCGCATCTCAGGAGCTTGGAACCCAAGGACAATATCCGTTCTCGGCACTCCTCGATCAACCAGTTCTTGAGCTACTCTAATCTCAGTCATGTTCTGCTGAATCCAAATTTTTCCTGCTTTAATATCCAGGTGCAGCACACAACCATACACTCGTCGGTGACCGTCCCAACCCACATTCATCACCTGGTAATGGTCTTGTTGTATATCAAAAACGGTATGGCATTCAATCTCGCCATTGGAGATTGGAATTGCTGCATACTCAGTCAATAATGTTTGAATTGTATTTCGATAAGACGTTATGTTATCCATTGAACAATTACCTCTTGAATAGGGTCATAAATGATTTGCTTAATCTGATATCGTTCCACTGAAAGTTGTGCAAATTCCCGTTTAAAGAAGGCTTCATAGGCTATAACAGGTACTGCCAAATAGAGAATACGTTGCGGCTCACTGATCTCCAAAGCAAGTCTATAGTTCAAAAATTGCCCTAACGCAGCATGATAGTCCGTTAGTGGTGAGTCACTTAAAAAGGTTTTAATTTCAACCGCAATTTTCTCTGCTCCTCGTTCTGCTGCTAAAAGTTGTTCCGCACCTAAATCAATTTCAAACTTTGTTCCACCAACGTCAAGTCGCAATGGATCATCAGTAATTGTCCATTGTTCTTTCTCCAGAGCAATTTTAACGACTTTATGAAATCGATCTTTGGCTGCCATTATCCTCTTATTCAGCTATCTCTGTGATATTAGTTCAATTAATACATGCGATCTTATAAGGTTCATTAGGCAAATCGCAAAATACCCGAATGTCCAACTCAGGACAGCGCTTCTGAGCCATATCCGCCGCCTGCTGATATAGCTGTGTATTAAAGGCTTCAAACCCAGCAATTAGGACAATCCGTGGCATTCATTAAGACCCATGGCAGCCCCTTAATTTTAGCGAATTTTAATATTGTGGCTCCTTAGTCTGCGAGCATACCTGCTGCTATAGATATGGGAGTAGTACATTACTATTAATAACGTTACTATTAGCTTAGAATGTTTTGAGCAAGGGAAGTCAGCAATATGCCTTACAGCAAATTCACAACCCTCAGCCAGGTAGAAGCAGCCTTTGACTTAACCCTTGACGAACACCATAGACTTTTCAACGATGTAAAACCTCTGCAGCCAGATCTTCGTTTAAAGGAGACTTTGCAAGACTATTTACCGCTTGCCAATGCAGTTAATACCGAAAAAGCCCGCTCTGAACTAATCATTGCCCCTATTTTGCTAGAACTCAGGCGACAATATAAGGGTAAAGTAGGTTTTTTCTCAGGGACTGAGTTTACGGTTGATCCCGATGCGGGTCTATCTGGTTACTGCGACTATATCTTGACAGCATCAGCAGACTTATATGAGGTTCGCTCTCCAGTGGTTACCTTAGTAGAAGCCAAAAATGAAGATATTAAAGGTGGTTTGGGGCAGTGTATTGCTGAAATGGTGGCAGCCTATAGGTTTAATCAAAAGCAAGAAGAGGAGATATCAACTATCTATGGGGTGGTGACCACTGGCGTTATCTGGAAATTCTTGCGTTTGACCTATCCAATTGTGGCCATTGATTTAGAAGAATACTACGTTAAAGAGATTGACAAGATTTTGGGTATTTTGTCATTACCATTTTTAACTGAAGAAGAGTCTATACATACAGCCTAAGCATAGAAATATAGGCACTGCTATAAGTTTTCCCAACAGTTTTGACAACCTGATTTCGTTGATAGTCTAGCCACAGTTGATTTGTAAATTGGATAACTACTGATGACAACTGCCAGCCCTAAAACTCTTAACGTTGCCGAAGCCGCCTTCCAAGACTTTTCCCAGGGGCTATCAACGGGAGATTGGTCTCGTTTTTTAGCCTGGCTGAGTGATGATTTTACCTTCTGGTTCCCAGCCGGTCCCTTCAAAGGTCTAAATTCTGGCAAAGAAAAGGCTACAGACTTTTTTGCCATGGTTTCAAAAGTCTTTCCAGAGGGGCTGACCCTAACCCTAGAGCGCACGTTTAGCAGTGGCAATACGGTTCTATTTGAAGTGCGTTCTCAGGGACTGATGTTGGGTCATCCCTATGAAAACCAGGCGGCTATTTCCTTTGATATAGCCGGTGACAAGGTTTGTGGATACCGGGAATACCTGGGTGTAATCTTTCAAATTGGGGGATAACCCATGGCCAAACAGTATCGCAAACTAGTGGCTCGACAGCTTAGCCATGATTTTCAATCTGCCATTGACATTGTGGAAGAGGACATACCACAACCCATGGCTAACCAGGTGCTCATTCGGAATCGGTTTGCTGGTGTGAATGCCGGGTTTGATACGTTGCTGTGCCGGGGAGAGGTGCCCTATGTGAATTTTCGGCCCCCTTTTAACCTGGGGGTGGAAGCGGTGGGTGAGGTGGTCGCCATGGGGGCTGTGGTGAACCGGTTTACCGTCGGCGATGCTGTGGCAACAACTGTCAGAGGAGGGGGGTACCGGGAATATCAGGTAATTGATGCCGAACTGGCGATTAAAATATCTGAGGCTATTCCCGAGATTCTGACACTGATGCCCACAGGTATCTCGGCCCTGGTGGGTTTAGAACGGGTGGGAGAAATGGGGAGTGGAGAGATCATTTTGATTACGGCGGCGGCGGGGGGGATTGGGCACATTGCGGTACAGCTGGCTAAATTGGCAGGTAACCATGTGATTGGGACTTGCGGGTCAGCGGCTAAAGGGCAATTGTTGAGGGACTTGGGGTGCGATCGCATCATCAACTACCACCAAGAATCTGTCAGTGATGTCCTGGCCAGAGAATACCCCAATGGCATCGACCTGGTGTTTGACTGCGTTGGTAAACACATGTTTGACGCTGGCGTAGACCATTTAGCTGTGCGGGGACGGTTTGTAATTGTGGGATTTATCTCCGAATATGGCAAATCGTTAGAGATAGTTTCCCAACCCCGCATTTATGAAAAACTCTTTTGGAAAGCAGCTTCCGTGCGAGGATTCTTGTTGCCCCAGTATCGTGAGGCCGTACCGGAGGCTTGCGATCGACTTCTGGCTCTATTTGAACAAGGCAAACTCAAAGTAGCCATTGATCCTACTGATTTCCATGGAATTGAAGCCATTCCCAAGGCTGTCAATTATCTCCTCAGCGGTCAAAACTGCGGTAAAGTTGTTGTCAGGCTTTAGGAATGTGTGGAAAAATGTACCCTTTTAGAGGCCTAGTGACATCTGGTTCCCCTTCGTGAGGGGAACCGTCAGGGAGGGGTTTTCGACACTGGCGCTATCAGTCGAAACCCCTCCACCTACGGCACCTCCCCTTCTAAAGGGGAGGACATCCTAAAACATAATGTCAAACGAATATGTCAAACGAATATTCTCTTTATTTGCCTGACCCTTAAACAATGTCCCAAACCCCATCCCACTCCATTCAAGGTATCTATGAAGTCTGTATCGGCGTCAGAGATGCCCAACCATTAATTCAGTATTGGCAACAGTTTGGCTATACCGTTGGAGAAACCGGTAAACTATCCGCCGCTGATGCTGAGCGACTTTATGGAGTAGCATCATCCGTGCAGTCCATACGGTTACATCACCAGACGGCAGACCATGGATTGATTCGGTTAATGGTGTGGGACAGTCCCATCAATGAAGGATTAAGCATGGCCCCTATGAAGGCACAGGGCAATCGTTGGGCCACCAGTTTAACCCTGGATGTGACTAATCTGTGGAACCATGCGGCAGAAGCAGAAGCCAATGGTTTACCTATTCGCTATGGGCCACCCCAGTGGACGGTGATTTACCCCACAGCCCAGGGACGACCGTTTTTAGATCCGTTGGTGGGTGTGAGGGAAATGCTGTTATTGCAACCCTTGACACGACAGGTGATGTTTGAGCGGTTTAACTATACGGTGCCGGACTATGGTCGGCCCCAATTAGGGTCTGCATTTCAGGCGAGTCAAGTGACCCACATGGGTCTGGTGGTACAGGACGACAGCCAGGAAACTCTGCAATTTTATGATCAAGTATTGGGATTGCTGCGGGTGCAGGATGCCCTGGAGAGCACCTATGAAACAGCGCGGGGTGGGCGACAGATTTTTGACCTACAGCCAGGAGAACGATTTTGGGTAACCGCCTTTGATGATCCACGTTCATCAAAGACCGATTGGCAAGCAGCGAGATCGGGCCGGTTATATATTGTGCGATTTCCTGAAGATTTGGAGTTGCCGGATTTTTCAGAACAGTCCCGACCAGGGGTATTGGGACTGTCGTTGTATACCTATCGGGTAAAGGGTCTGGAGGAGTACCGAGTTCGGATTCACTCTAGTTCAGCTACACACGTTACTGATATTGTCACCAATGAGTTTGGGAAACAAAGCTTTTCATTTATAGCTCCAGACGGTTATTTCTGGACTTTAATCGAACAGTAAAACTGTACTTAGGGGGTAGGTCGAAGGAGAAAGTGCAGTCCCCTTAAGCACCCTCCACATCCGTCAACGGAAACTCCTTCCCCGCCAAATACTCTTCAAAATGCCGCTTAAAATATCGCCACGAAGTAACATTATCACCCTCTATCCGAGCCTCAGGCGCATGCCGATAGGCCGGAATCCGCGTCTTAATCTGCTCCTGCAAAAGCTCTGGTAACTCTTCAAACCCCGTTAACTTACGCCCACTAGCGCTATAAATCAGCTGACCCGCCCGGCCCCCCATTTTCATCCAGGGCACCCATGGTCCCAACCGATCCCACCCCAAAATTACGTTGGCAATAGACGTCGACTCAGGATTTCTCAATTCCCGTGTGGGCACCGTTAACTTAAACAACTCCACCGCCTGATAAAGCGACTGAGGGCTATACTCCACAAAACGTTCATCATTCCCTAACGGATTTGGATAGGACGTAAACAAATCAAATGCAAATGTCGTAAAATCTCCATCCACTTTCGCCCCATACTGCCCTTCAAATGGCTGCCGACCCTGCACCGGACTATTAGCCACATGCATCACCGGCACAGTCTCCCCTGTCCAAGGATTTTTCCAGCTATGCAAAATCTCATCGGTTTCTGGATCTAGATAATAGGTCAACTCCCGTGAAACAAAACTCCAGCTTTCCTCCTTATCCGGGTTGTCTAGACAACGACTCACGTTCATACCAACAATGTTGAACAGATGGATCTTCGGTTCACCCGGCGAGAAGGCATAGACTTTTCCGCTCCAGGTGAGAAACGCTTGCTCCCCTGTTGTTGTGTTGCGGATTTTAACCCAGTCGCGGGCTTCGAACATTTCTTTAGTAGTCATAAATTTAGGGTTACGGCAAGGACGATTATAGGTATTTTGGATCGATTTTCGCAAAAATCTCGCTCCTTTACCTTCTAACTCCCCAATGCTTTATCCCACTCCAGCTGATGGGCCAACCCATACTTAACAAAGTCAGCCTCGCTCGCTTTATCACTTTGACCAAATACTCCCAAACTATAAAGATTAGCCTGCATCCGCTGGGCCACCTGGATTTGTTCAAACTCAATCACCTCTTCCCTGGGTTTATCAGGCTTAAAAAAGTCCACCACCAGCACCGTTCTGTCATAATCCGTATGATTGTGGGGGCAGTGGGGATAGCTATGGTCTAACACCATAAACTCTCCTTCGTGCCAGTGGAGTTTGTCATGACAGATTTTCATTGCCACATCGCCCTTGGGTACAATCAATCCCAGATATCCCCGATACATGTGGGGATTATCGTTGGTGTGGAGCCGAATATCTAAACCAGGATGAAACGTGCCGAAGTAAACGTTTCTAAGAATATTGGCGTTTGTCTGATTAACTTGGGTGACAACTTGAGTCAATTTTGGGAAATAGGTTTCTCTTAACGCCTGGACTTTGCTTGCAGCATTGGTGGTAGTACAATCCGGGTAACCAATCTGATACGTGCGAATATAGTCGTCAATCAGCTGTCCCTGAAATAGAATACCGAAGGCACTATACTTTTTTGCCCCCTTCGTTCGAATGGTTTTGCTTTGGGGTCCCATCATCTGGGCCGCAATGGATTGCTCAGCAGCCGAGCTTTGGGCCATAAAGTTAGAAAACTCCTCTCTAATAGCTTGCCAGTCTGCTTGCAAACCATGCAGAAATGGAAACTGTTGGGGGTCTTGATGATAGTCGTTAAAATCTTTTTTAAGTGCTTGCATATCCCTCTTACATATCCTTGTATGTTGTTACTTGTTAAGAAAATAGAAGATTAATATCTTGGTGGTCTTGCTGTCATTAAAAATTAGTTCACCTATCTAAGATTAATCATGGGTACTAACTTAAGCTGAAACTCCTGTTCTGGTCAGGAGTCAGAAGTCAGGAATCAGACGTCAGAAGCCAGAAATCAGTGAGGAGCTATTCTGACTCCCTGCATTTTTAATTCTATCCTGAGAAAAACATTTCGCTTTGAGTTGATACCCTTAATCATAACGAATTGATGGATTCAGATTTTGATTCAGATCGAGGGGCGCTGTGACTGAGATATCAGGGCTAGATACATTAATCAAGCATGTGAGAGTGGTGCGTCCAAATCAGTCATCAGTAGAACTACTGGATTTGGGCATCAAAGATGGGAAATTCACCCAAATTTCTCCAGAGATTAGTCCTGAACAGGCAAAGGAAGTCATTGATGGCCAACACTGGCTAGGATTTCCTGGCTGTGTGGATGCCCATATGCATATCGGCATTTATCAACCCCTGGAACAGGATGCTGTCGAGGAAAGTAAGGCAGCGGCCATGGGAGGTGTGACCACCAGTCTCAACTATATGCGCACAGGGCAGTATTATCTGAACAAGGGGGGTCCCTACCGGTCATTTTTTCCAGAGGTCCTGGCACGGTCAGAGGGTAACTTTTTTGTGGATTATGGTTATCATCTGGCCCCCATTAGTCCCCATCACATTGATGAAATGTCGTGGCTGTTGGACCAGGGGGTGACATCATTTAAGATTTTTATGTTTTATGGTGGCTATGGTCTCCATGGGCTTTCCGATCAGCAAAGTCTGTTTTTGATGATCAATAAGGAAGATCGCTACGACTTTGCCCATTTTGAATTTATTATGCGGGGGTTGACCCGTTTGCGGCAAGCGCATCCTGAAGTACAGGATAGCCTGAGTTTAAGTCTTCATTGCGAAGTAGCCGAGATTTTAAATGCTTACACTAAACTGGTACAACAAGATACTAGTCTCTCTGGCTTGAAGGCCTACAGTGCTGCCCGTCCACCCCACTCTGAGGGACTGGCCATTTGTATCGCGTCCTATCTGGCCCATGAGACAGACTGTGTCAACATTAATTTGCTACATCTGAGTTCCCAGAAAGCCTTGGCAGCCGCGTTAATGATGCAGAGCACTTTTCCCCACATTAATTTTCGACGGGAGGTGACCGTGGGCCATCTGTTGTTGGATGTGGATGCACCAGCAGGTAAGTGGGCCAAGGTAAATCCCCCGATCCGGTCTCGACAGGATGTGGAATTTCTCTGGAACGCGGTATTAGCGGGTCAGGTGGACTGGGTTGTCAGCGACCATGCCTGCTGTTCTGCAGAGAAAAAAGCCAGTCTTAAGGACCCGGAGAATATTTGGCTGGCTAAATCAGGCTTTGGTGGCACTGAATATTTACTCTCAGGGGTGTTTAGCGAAGGTAGTAAGCGGGGGCTACCTTATCATCGGATGGCGGAGCTGCTGAGTTGGAATCCAGCACAGCGATATGGACTGTTTTGTAAGGGAGATATTGCGGTTGGTTATGATGCGGATCTGGTGTTGTTAAACCCAGATGAGACATTTGTTGTCCAGGCGGATGAATCCCCATCGCAACAGGGATATACCCCCTTCGAAGGGGTGGAGTTAACCGGACGGGTAAAACAAACGTTTTTACGGGGGCAGTTAATTTATGATCGCGGTCAGGTGATGGGAACACCCCAGGGTAAGTATTTGAAACGGCCCCTGGCACTCTCGTAAATTAGTCTCTTTTAGAATTCGGAGGTTTACTGATGCAGGCTGTAATAACGAAGTTCGATACTTCATCCCCTCCTGGAAAGGGCAACGGGATGGGTTTCGATCAGTAGCGCTAACGGTTAACTCACCCCGGCTGATCAGCATCCCTACCGAGAGGGGATGTAATTGGAAATCTTTTAGGATTAAGAATTCATTCTTTATGGCATCCCCATCTACTTCAAATGCATTTACGGCCTTAGCTATGCAGCTAAAGTCTGAAGCGGTTAATCGGGCAAGGACTTCGTCCGAGGCACGGGCAATTATGGAAGGCGCGATCGCAAAACTGGGTCCTCAAATCGCTGCGGCCCGTGCCTTTATCGGTGCCGACTGTCGTCTGGTAGTACTACCAGAATACTGGCTCACCGGCTTCCCCATGGGAGAATCGATTATTGAATGGGGCACCAAGGCCTGTCTCACCATGGATGATCCCATTTATGGAACATTGGGAGCGATTGCCCAAAAACAGGGAATTTTTCTGGCAGGCAATGCCTACGAATTGGACCCTAATTTCCCCGATCTCTATTTTCAGAATTGTTTTGTGCTAAATCCCTCAGGGGACATGGTATTGCGGTATCGCCGCATTAATTCTATGTATGCCCCCACCCCCCATGATGTGTGGGACAAATACCTCGATATCTACGGCATTGAAGGAATTTTTCCGGTGGCCAAAACCGCCATTGGTAATCTGGCTGCCGTTGCCTCCGATGAGATTCTTTTTCCTGAGGTGGCCCGTTGTTTAATGCTGCGGGGGGCTGAAATTCTGCTCCATCCCACCTCTGAAGTGTATGGCAATGCGCGGGCTCCCAAGGAAGCGGCCAAAGTCTCTCGGGCGGTGGAAAATATGATGTATGTGGTCTCGGCCAATACCGCTGGCATTGCCAATACGCCCATTTTAGAAGCCTCGGTGGATGGGGGCTCGAAGATTATCGACTACCGGGGATTAGTGTTAGCGGAAACTGGATCCGGAGAAAGTATGGCCGCCTATGGCGACATTGATCTAGAGGCCCTGCGTCGGTACCGGCAACGCCCCAGCATCAAGAACCTGCTGTCCCGACAGCGCCTGGATGCCTATACTACACTCTATAGTCAGTCTTCCATTTACCCAGCCAATTCCATGGCAGCCGGTGGGGTGGAGCGCAGTCACTTTATCGCCACCCAGAAAACAGCCCTTGAACGATTAACGCAGTTGGGGGTTATTTGACATGGTCACCTTTGACACAGTCACCATCGCCGTACGCAATCCCCGCACGGGCCAACTAGATTATGAGATGACTCCCCCCACGTCTGAACAGTTGACCACCACCTGTGGACATCTACGCCAGGGCCAGCAAGATTGGCACACCAAAGGAGTGAACCATCGGATTGAGGCTTTGCAGGCATGGAAACAAGCATTGCTGGACCGCAAAGACGCCTTAATTCAGGCAATTGTGGCAGATACGGGCCGACTCTCGGAATCTATCTTGGAAGTGGACTCATTTCTCTCAGGGCTGGATCGCTGGTGTGGGCTGGCACCGGACTTGATCGCACCAGCCCCAACTAAAACAGCGGCGGTTCCCTTTATCCAACTGCGTCCCCAGGTAGTGCCCTACGGTCTGGTGGGGGTGATCAGCCCCTGGAATTTTCCCCTGTTGCTAGCCACCATTGATACGGTGCCGGCACTGTTGGCGGGCTGTGCTGTAGTTGTTAAACCCAGTGAGATTGCCCCCCGCTTTATTCGGGTGATGATGGCTGCGATCGCAGCCGTTCCCGCCCTTCAATCTGTCCTCACCTTGATCGAAGGAGCCGGTGAAACCGGCGCAGCCTTGATCGACCAGGTGGATCTGGTTTGCTTTACCGGCAGTGTCGCCACTGGCAAAACCGTGGCCATGGCCGCTGCCAAACGCATGATCCCCGCCTTTTTAGAACTGGGCGGTAAAGACCCCGCCATTGTGTTAGCCTCCGCCGATGTGGACCAGGCTGCCACCGCATTACTGTGGGGATCGGTGGTGAATGCCGGACAGTCCTGTTTGTCCATTGAGCGAATTTATGTGGATAGAGGGATTTGCGATCGCTTCGTTGAAACCCTGGTCCAAAAAGCGAAACAGCTTAACCTGGCTTATCCCAAACCCAACAGCGGTCAAATCGGCCCCATCATTGCCGCCAGACAGGCCGATCTGATCGCAGATCATTTACAAGATGCCCGCCACAAAGGAGCCATTGTCCACTGTGGCGGTACCGTTGAAAACCTGGAGGGTGGTCTATGGTGTCGCCCCACCGTGCTCACCCAGGTCAATCACACCATGAAAATTATGACAGAAGAAACCTTTGGCCCAATTATGCCCATCATGCCGTTTGACACCATAGATGAAGCCATCCAGCTGGCTAATGATACCGTTTACGGCCTCAGCGCTGCCGTATTTGCCGGTTCAGCAGATGAGGCCCAGATCATTGGCCAACAGATCCAGGCCGGGGCCATCAGCATCAACGACGCCGGATTAACCGCCCTGGTCCACGAAGGCGAGAAAAATGCCTTCAAGTTATCGGGACTGGGGGGATCTCGCATGGGACCCGCCTCGATTCAGCGATTTATGCGCAAACAGGTCTTTTTAGTTAAAACCAGCTCGATTCACGATCCCTGGTGGTTTTAAAGAAAATTATGAAAGCATGTCGTATTCATCATTATCAGGGTCCCACATCTGTTCAAGTTGATCAGATAGATGTGCCAGAACCTGGTCCTGATCAAGTTAGAATCCGAGTGCGGGCAGCAGGATTGAACAACTCTGACCTGCAAACCACCCATGGCACCTATCGGGGGTATGGGCATCAAGGATTACCTCACATTTTGGGACAGGAGGCTGCCGGAGAAATTGAGGCTATCGGGTCTGGTGTCACTGAATTTACCCCTGGAATGCGGGTCTTCGGCCATGTTAGTGGAGCCTTTGCCGAGACTGCCCTGGGACCCGCTGCCGAATTCCTCCCACTGCCGCAGACTATCCCGTTTGAGGTGGCTGCCAGTCTCCCTATTGCCTATCTCACAGCCATAATGGCCCTGGTTTGCAAAGCAAATCTGCAGGCAGGTGAGTGGGTCTTAATCCATCCCGGCAGCGGTGGTGTGGGCACCGCCGCCATCCAACTTGCCCAATTGCTAGGAGCCCACGTTATTGCCACTGCCAGCTCTGAATCAAAAATCACCCATTTACAGGATTTAGGCGTTGACCATGCCCTCAATCACCGCACGCAAAATGTCGTTACAGAGGTACAACGTATTACAGAAAATAAAGGTATACAGGTAGCTCTAGACGGCGGCGGCCAGGTCACCTTGCCACAATGTTTAACAGTTGTTGCCAATGAAGGTCGCATTATCTCCTATGGATATACAACAGGTGTGGAAGCAACGCTGCCGCTGGTCAAACTCATCGGTCGTAATGTACAGCTATTTGGCATTGCCCTCTGGTATAACCAGCATTATCGAACCACCTTAACCACCCTGCGTGATTTGGTGGTTCCCGCTATTGTTAACGGTCAAGTACAGCCTGCTATCAATGTGGTTCAGGGCCTGGAGTGTGTGCCACAAATATTATTACAAATGGAACAGAATCATCTTATGGGAAAAGTTGTTATCGTTCCATAATTTTAGGCTGTTTAGTAAAATTAGGAGCCAGTCAAATGTCTGCAATCAAAGAAGGAATGCCCGTTCTCACTCGCCATGAAGGCCAATGGACCGGAACTTACACAGTGGTTGATAATGATGGAAAAATTCTCGATCAACACCAATGTCTGATTACCTGCGAGTTTCCAGACGACCAGCCCCATCCTTATTTTCAAACCAATCGCTACACCTGGGCCGACGGCAAAGTAGAAGAATATCAGTTCCCTGGTATGTATCGAGATAACAAGCTCTGGTTTGACACCGAACGCATCGAAGGCAAAGCCTGGGACGCAGACGATTCCATTGTAATCCTTTGGTTTGCCTACAAAGGAATCCCAGATGCCTTTGTCTACGAAATGATCCACCTGAGTAAGTGCAACAACCATCGCGCCCGCACCTGGCACTGGTTTAAAAATGGAGAAATCTATCAACGAACACTAATCAAAGAAGCACGAATTCAGTAAGAAAAGAAGATTTACACGTGTTTGATTCCTGGAGACATCCCATGCAACCCATCAAACGAGCCTTTCTAGATACCGCCGATGGCCAAATTCACTATCGCATCGGCGGCGAAGGCGAACCTCTCCTACTACTCCACATGAACCCCCGCAGCAGCGACGAATACCGAGAACTGATGCCAATTTTGGGGCAACACTATCAGGTAATTGCCATGGACGCCATGGGCTTTGGCGATTCCGATAAACCCCCCAGAATGTACACGATTTACGACTATGCCAAAACCGTAATGGCATTACTGGACGAATTAGACATTCAAGAAACCAACATTCTCGGCAACCATACCGGTGCCTTTATCGCCGGAGAAGTCACCGCCGCCCACCCTGAGCGGGTCAACAAACTGATCTTAGGTAATGTCCCTGGCTTTGGAGAACAGGGCAAAGCCAGACTCATGGAACTATTTGAACAGGGCTTTAAGATCCAAGACGATGGCTCCCATCTCATGCAACGATGGCAGGCCCGTTCCCGTTATATCGGCACGTCTGAGCTCAACCATCGCTGGGTATTGGACGACCTCAAATGTTTTGGTCACCCCCTGTACGCTGTTTGGGCAGTTGCACAATATTGTCTAGAAGCTGAGGAAAGATTAAAACAGGTCAAATGCCCCACCCTGATCTTCTGGGGCTTAGACGATGTCAAAGAATTCGAAAGACTGGGTCTCTCCAAACCAGAAGACAGATTTTTTGTTAGCCAGGTAATCCCCCATGGTAAGGTGATCGACATTCCCGAGGGAACTATCTGCATGATGAGTCAGATGGCCGAAGAGATTGCGAATATGGTACTTGATTTTTTGAAAGGTGCAGTCTAATGAGGGGTGATAGAGTGATGGGGTGATGGAACACTCCCCTACTCCATCACCAATCTTCCCTCACCGCCAACAACTAACTCCCCAACACCGCCGTACACTTAATCTCAACAATCAGCCCTGGTGTAGATAGGGCCACAATCCCCATACCAGTCCATGTAGGGAAGTTCTTTGTGAAATAACGATCTTTTACCTGAATAAACAACAACAAGTGAGGAATTTTTAAATCCTGTGGATTCTCTATCGGAGTATCAACAACATGATACGTAATCATCTCCACCACATCATCAAACGTGGCTCCTGCTGATGATAGAACCTTTTCCACATTCTTAAATGCCTGGTCAAATTGAGCTTCTGTGCCCTCCACCACCTGCATATTTTCATCTCTTCCCACTTGCCCTGAAATATATAAGGTATCTCCCACTTTTATCCCAGGACAATAGCGATATTTTTCATACAAAATTTCCATTCCTTCAGGAATTATAATCTCGCGCTTAGTACCCATAGCAAAATCCTCACAGCGGTCTCTAGTGGCTGAATTGTAATGATTGAATTGATTATAAACGGTGCCCTGGGAAACAATTTAATCCGAGTATCATCCTATGCCTGAAGAAGAATTTGTTCTCCAAGGAAGCCTGACTACCCAGGTTAGACAGATGACCCCAGGCTGTGTTTTTGGCAGCCAGCCTTTATACCCCATGCTCCCGCTTATACAGAAACAAGATACTTTGCCCTAGTACATGGCGGTAATCCCCACATTTCCTATCGTCCGTGGATACCGCCCTTTCATAGCCACTATCCTTGGGAATGGAATCAGAAAGAAAAGACTGCCTACCCAACCAATTGACTGGCATCTTAGTACATTAAAAATCATGAAAATTAATGTGCTAGATGAGTTATGGGAGGTCATAGCCAATGAATCAAAGCTAGTATCTGAACAATTTTGTTGCCCAGTTGGGCGTCAAGGTATGGGGAGCTAGGATTGCTATGGATGACCGTAAACGCGAGCGACTGGTTTTAGTAATTGACGATCAGCCAGAGCATTTACAAATTATTGAACAGGTCCTCACCAATGGCACTGTTCCTTGTCACATCGTTTCTATCGCTGACAGCCATCGGGCCATCGATTTTCTGCGGCATAAAGGAGATTATCCTCAGGTGCCGCGCCCTGATTTAATTTTACTGGACCCACAATTAGCAGATGGCAAAGGCCAGGCTGTTCTTTCAGAGGTGAAAACAGACGTGTCTCTCCGTCGTATTCCTACGATTGTTCTCAGCCCTGTAGCTGATCAGACTAACGTCATCAGTAACTATCAACTGCAGTGTAATAGCTATGTGATTAAACCTCAGGATTTAACAAGTTTAACCGATGTCATACAGGTGATTGAATCATTCTGGCTTAACATTGTAACGCTGCCACTGGAGTAAACACTTCAGCCAAAATGAACTAAGCCAATTAAGCATCTATTTATGTGTAAAAAGTCATGATAATTGTTGCGATTGAGAGAGTAGTTTAGTCGCCTCAACACATGACTACGACAGCATTTCAAGAACTCCCTATTTATTTAACAATTCAAACAAGGCACAGAGAGAGACCTGGGATATTCTGCAAGGTAGCTGTCAATAATTGATGGCGTTGCGCCTAGCGAACAGTGCCGTGCTGATCGTTCGTTTGGTGTTCACTTCACTGATCATCTACGGAGGACAGTATGATACATACAAATCTAACTCAATCAAGTCCCAACCTGGCAGCCTTAAAACAGCCATCAATCACCAGTCTGACAAAGATTCAACCCCATGGGGTTGTGTTGGTGCTAGACCCCAATGACCTGACCGTATTGCAGGCGAGTACCAACACAATTGATGAATTTGCCTTGGACGTCAGGGACGTCATCGGCAGGCCTTTAGATGAAATTCTCGATCCTTTCCAAGTTGATCAATTTAAGGTAGGACTGACAGAAGAGAAGTTAGATTTTATTAATCCGGTCAAGATATGGGTACGCAGAGAAGGGGATGATTATCAGGTATTTGATGCTGTCTTTCATCGCAGCAACGATGGCTTTTTAGTGCTTGAACTTGAGCCTGCCCTTACCCAAGAAAATATTCCTTTTTTAAGCTTTTATCACCTGGCTAGGGCCTCAATTAATCAGCTGGAATCTACAGCGGAGCTATATGCGTTTTGCCAGGTCATTGTCCGAGAAGTGCGCAAGGTGACCGGGTTTGATCGGGTTATGCTCTACCAGTTTGATGATGATGGCCATGGTGAGGTGGTAGCAGAAGAAAAATGTGAGGACATGGAGCCGTATTTGGGGCTGCATTATCCCGAATCGGACATCCCCAAAACAGCTCGCCAGATGTTTCTCTCCAACTGGATTCGGGTAATTCCCGACGCAGCGGCTACTGCGGTGGATCTCTATCCTGCTAAAAATCCGGTGACGCAACAGCCTACGGATTTAACGCACTCGATCCTGCGTAGCGCCTATTCTTGTCACTTGGAATATCTCCACAATATGGGTGTGGGGGCTTCATTAACAATTTCGTTGATGAAGGATAACAAGCTATGGGGATTGATTGCCTGCCATCATCGAACCGCTAAATATGTTCCCTACGAACTCCGTAAAGCTTGTGAGTTTTTAGGACGGGTGATCTTTTCCGAGATTGCCACCCGAGAGGAAGTTGCCGATCATGCCCACCGTATTCGGATCGCCAATGTCCAGTCCAGCCTGATTGAGGCTATGTCCCAGGCGGATTATTTTGTTGAGGGTTTAACAGGCGATCAAGCCAGCCTGCTGGAGCTGGTTGGCGCTAGTGGGGCAGCCGTTTACTTTGGTAATCGGTGGACTTTAGTGGGAGCCACCCCGTCAGAAAATGAGCTGAACTATTTAACCCAATGGTTAGGGAAACAGCTAGATGATGATATTTTCTACACCGATGCTTTACCCCTAATCTATTCAGATGCCCAGCGTTTTAAGCATTTAGCCAGTGGGTTATTGGCTATTCCCATTTCTAAGCGCAGCTATGTGCTCTGGTTCCGTCCAGAGGTGATTCAAACGGTCAATTGGGGCGGTGACCCTAACAATGCCTATGCTGTAGAAGAATCTGAACAGGGTCTAAAGCTCTCGCCACGGCAGTCGTTTGCCCTGTGGAAAGAGACTGTGCGATGCAAGTCACTCCATTGGAAACCAATCGAAATTAAAGCAGCGTTAGAACTGCGCAAGGCTGTTGTCAATGTAGTTCTACGCCAGGCCGAAGAACTTGCCCTATTGGCTCAAGATCTAGAGCGATCTAATGCGGAATTAAAAAAGTTTGCCTACATCGCCTCCCATGATCTACAGGAGCCTTTGAACCAGGTAGCCAATTTTGTGCAGCTATTGGAAATGCGCTATAGCGAAGAACTGGACCAGGACGCCAAGGAATTTATCAACTATGCGGTGGGGGGTGTGCACCAAATGCAAACCCTGATCGATGACGTATTGCTATACTCCAAGGTGGATATCCAAGGGATAGACTGTGCCCTAACAGAAGTTGATGTAGCTTTAGAGAAAGCTTTAAAGAATCTACAGGGACGAATTCATGAAACGGGGGCAGTTGTCACCTACGACACAATGCCGACGTTAGTGGCTGACGGCACCCAACTGATGCAGCTATTCCAGAATTTGATTGGTAACGCCATTAAGTTTCGACGTTCTGAAGTGTCTCCCACCATTCATGTGGGTGTAGACCGTGAGGAAGATAGCTGGCTGTTCTCAGTACGGGATAATGGCATTGGTATCGATCCTGAATTTTTTGAACGTATTTTTGTCATTTTCCAACGGTTACATACCCGTGATGAGTATCCTGGCTCAGGTATGGGCTTAGCCATTTGCAAGAAGATTGCTGACTGTCACCGAGGTCGTATCTGGGTGGACTCTGCAGTAGGTCAAGGCGCGACATTCTATTTCACATTGCCAGTCGGAGGTCGAGATCGTACCAGTGGACGCAGGACGCAAAGTTATTTTCTTGATCGAGGATAATCGGGGCGATATTCGCCTGATTCAAGAAGCCCTCAAACACGCGGGTACCGCCTGTGATATTGCTGTCGCTAGAGACGGTGTAGAAGCTATGGCCTACCTGCGTCGCGAGGGCGACTTTCAGCAAGTCAAGATGCCTGATTTAATCCTTCTTGATCTCAATTTACCTAAAAAAGATGGTCGAGAGGTCTTAGCCGAAATCAAAGCTGATCCCAAGCTTAAACATATTCCAGTGGTCGTATTAACGACATCGCGCAATGAAGATGACATTCTTAATAGCTATGACTTACATGTCAACTGCTACATTTCCAAATCTCGTAATTTAGCTCAGCTATTTACCATCATCCAAGGAATTGAAGAGTTTTGGCTGAAAACCGCTACGCTACCCAAACTTTGACCGATCCTAGACTAGGGACTAGCACCCGAGTGTTATTGATTGAAGATAGCGCTGCCGATGCTCGACTTCTACAAGAGTTTCTCAGGGAAACCTTATATGATGAGTTTCTCTTGACCCATGTGGAACGTCTTGGTAAGGCGCTACAGCAGCTACAGGACAACACCTATGATGTTGTTTTGTTGGATTTGACGTTGCCCGATAGCGATGGCCTGAGTTCACTGAATGCGCTCCTCCACCAGGCACCCAGCGTTCCGATTGTGGTTTTAACCAATACCAACAATCCTGAGCTTGCGGTTGAAGCTGTGCGCCAAGGGGCGCAAGACTATTTGATTAAACGACAAATGCACCATGAGGTGTTGGTGCGATCGCTCCGCTATGCCATTGAGCGCAAGCAGCAGGCCGAGGCACTACGGGCAGCCAATGAAGCCTTAGAACATCGGGTGCAGGCACGGACGCGGGAGTTAGAGCTGGCCAATCAGCGACTACGCCAGGAGGTCAACTATCGTCAAACGGTGCAGGAGCGGCTAGCCCTGGCCCAAAAGGCGGGTAAAACCGGCATTTTTGAATGGAATATTCGCTCCAACGAAGTTACCTGGAGTGCAGAATTAGAGGCACTTTATGGGGTATCTCGGGGTGACTTTGATGGGTCCTATGATAATTGGATCAAGGCAATTCACAGTGAAGACCGGTCTCGGGTCGAGCAAGATTTATGGCGCTCTGTCACCGTGGGCAAGGGTCTCAACAGTGAGTTTAGAATCTCCCACCCCAGCGGTATTCGATGGATTAGTGTCAGCAGTCGCATTTTCAACGGGGAGGATGGCAAACCCCTGAGAATGTTAGGCATCCATTTGGATATTACTGAAAAGAAACAGCTGGAATCTCAATTTTTGCAGGCCCAGCGACTGGAAAGTCTAGGGGCGTTAGCCAGTGGCATTGCCCATGATCTTAACAATATTTTGACTCCTATTTTGGCCGCTGGGCAATTATTACCGATTACCCTGGAGACCATCGACGAACGGTCGCAGCAGCTGATTGAAACCTTAAACTGTAGTGCTCAGCGGGGGATCAAACTCGTCCAGCAAATTCTCTCATTTGCCCAAGATGGCAAGAGTGTTAGCAGTGTCCTATCCATCGGCGATTTGTTAGCAGAGACAAATCAGATTGTAAAACAAACTTTGCCTCAGTCTATAAATGTTCATGTTGAGGTGCCTGCCGATCTATGGTTGGTCAAAGGTAATGAGACACAGCTGCACCAGGTATTCATGAATCTCTGTGTCAATGCCCGAGATGCCATGTCCGAGGGGGGCATCTTGCGGGTCTCTGCAAAAAACTTGGTGATTGATGAGCCCTATTTACAAATGCATGGTGATGCTACGCCGGGTCCCCATGTGATGGTGACCGTGACAGATACGGGCACAGGGATTGCACCAGAAATTCAAGAACATATTTTTGATCCGTTTTTTACGACCAAATCCACCGGTCAGGGTACGGGGCTGGGGTTAGCCGCTGTGCTCAATATTGTGAAAAGCCACAATGGTTTTATCACGATGCAAACAGCGGTGGGTGAGGGCAGTCAGTTTCATGTTTATCTGCCCGCTGATCCCAATTCTGTTTCGGTACCAACACCACCGTTAGAATTGTTGTGCGGTCACCAAGAGGTGATTCTGGTGGTGGATGATGATCCGGCAATTTGTAAGGTGATGCGGCTGTCGTTGGAGACCTATGGGTATCAGGTGCTGATTGCTAATGATGGATTGGGTGCGATCGCAATGCTAGCCGAACACCGCGCTTTAGTACGCTGCATTTTGATCGACCTGATGATGCCAGATATGGATGGTCAAACTGCTATTCCGCTGTTGCAACGGCTTCAGCCTGAGGTGAAGGTGGTGGCCATGACTGGAGCGATTATCCCAACGCAGGCAGATTCGGTAGCGAACGAATTAAGGTTAGATGGCACCCTAAATAAACCGTTTACTACTCGAGATCTACTCATGCTGCTGCAAAAAGTCCTCGTCTCCCAGGGATGAGTTCATCCCAAGAACAGCCACTAGTGGCTGCAAAATATGCAGGTAACATAAGGCATCAAGGCATACATTCAAAACGTCGAATGCAGCGTCAAAGCCGCCATCGACTGTAAACTCACCCCACCAAAAACTAAAGAGCAGCATGCTCCTTTGACTGCCAATCATAGCTAGCAGCAAAATGGCAAAACTGTTCCACCAGCTCAGACTGCTGATGTGGCCGCCATTTTAGTCCAATGGTGCGCTCAAAGTCCAAATCTGAAACCGGTAGATACACCATACCCGGTATCCCCTGCCAGTAAGGCATAATACACAGCCCCAATCCTGCCTGAATCAACGAAAACACCCATTCCTCATGGCTCGCCCGATAAACAACCTTAGGACGAATATGAGCAGCATCCAACATCTGACATTCCTGGGGAAAAAACTCACAATTAATCCGGTCAATAAACGGTTGCCCCTCCAGCTCCGCCAGACGCACTGAAGTCCGCTGAGAAAACGGATGGCTGAGCGGCACCGCTAACCGCAACGGCTGCCGAAAGAGCACAGTAGACGTCTGAGAATCAGCATGAACCACCGGTTGAGATACCCCACGCAAACTCAACACCGTTAAAACAACATCCACATCCCCTCGCTCTAACCCATCCTGCAACGTCTCCAGCGTGCCATCGTGTAACTCAACCGTGATATGGGGGTAATGCTGCTGAAAGGAACTGACTAAATTAGCCAAAACCGCAACGCGCATCGTACTCAAAACACCCAGACGCAGCGTAGTCTCATCATTAAATCCCTTCAGCTCATGCAAAGCCGCCTGGTACTGCTCCATAATCACCTGGGCTTTCTCCATAAAAGATCGCCCTGCCGCCGTCAGCACCGTGCGCCTCCCCCCGCGCTCAAACAAAGATACCCCCAACTCCTGCTCCAATTTCTTAATCCCGGTGGAGAGAGAGGGCTGGGACAGATAAAGCCGCTCAGCCGCTCGTGAAAATGTACCTGTTTCAGCAATTGCCAGGAAATAACGCACTTGATATAAATCCATCTATAGGTACCTTCTATAGGTTTTATACTCAGAATAGCCTTGTTGAATAGTTTAACCTGGGACACCATTAAGGAGACAAGGGCAAACGATAACTTCTCAAAGCCCTTATCCCTTAACAACGCGAACATTAAACTCAAACAACAATTATGACAGCCACTGTAAATGGAACCTCTGCCAAACTGGTCATGGGGCATACAGCTCCTGCTTTGGAAGTGAACACATTGAACCATGGCCTTTGGAATCTGACTGACCAGACGCCTGAAAACTACACGATGATAGTTTTCTACCGAGGTCTGCATTGTCCTGTTTGCGTCCAATACATCAGCGAACTAGAACAAAAACTCAATGCCTTTAGTCAGCTCGGTGTCACCGTTATTGCCATTAGTGGCGATGATCAGGAGAAGGCGGCTCAATTGCAAGCAAAAACTAACTCACAACAGCTAACGCTGGGATATGGCCTAACCTATGACGATATGCGCCGTTGGGGGCTATACCTAAGCAAGGGACATTTTGATAATGAGCCCACTCTGTTTAGTGAACCCGCCCTTTTTCTGATCAAACCCAACGGTCATATCTACCTAGCTAACTTGGGCACCCATCCCTTTTCCCGCATCAGCTTTGACTTCCTAATTCAGGGATTGGAATACGTCATTCCCAACAACTATCCCTTCCGTGGCACTGAATAGCCATAGAAATTTTATTGATCGATGATCAGCTGATCGGACAATCCCCTTCTCTGAATTAATTCAACAGAAGACTGTGATCCTCTGTATGTGAGAGGATCACAGTCTGATAACTCATCAGGAGAAAATCATGAACTCATCCTTGTTTTATCTCGCTGCCAGCGGCATGCTGTGCGTCCTCCTTTGGACCCCCTATATTCTCAATCGAGTCTTTGTATGGGGCATTCCAGCATTTGCCAGCAACTATCCCAGCAAAAAGTTCCCAGCCGAAGCCCCGGCAATTCCAGTATGGGCAGAACGGGCCCAACGCACCCACCTCAACATGGTTGAGACCTTACCTGCCTTTGCCGCTGTCGTGCTTGCAGCTTATCTAACCGATGCTAACAACGACATTGTTAACATTTGGGCCGCTGTCTTTTTCTGGGCCAGAATATTCCACGCTAGTGTTTACATTCTGGGTGTCCCTTACCTGAGAACCCCCACCTACCTAGTCTCTTGGGCTGCAGTACTGATTATTGGCGCTCAAGTTGTCTTCTAAATATCAATGGGCAAGTGGTTTGTCTATTATACATGTCACACTCAAACCCCTTGCCTCGTCTTCTTTATGCCCCCTACAAGGAGATGAATACCCAGTTGCCACCCACAAAGTTCCTGACAACCATGAGTCAGTCACTTGACTTTTAAGACGACCGGTCATATAATAAGCCCATGGCTAGACCAAAACGCAACGACAATACTCGAGAAAAGTTACTGGACCAAGGCATTAAGCTGTTTATGGATCAGGGCTATCATGGCACTGGCATCAAGGAAGTTGTGGATTTAGTCAAGGTTCCCAAGGGGTCTTTCTACAACTACTTTGACAGCAAAGAACAGTTTGGGGCTGATGTCATTCGGCACTATGCCAGGTGGGTTGTGACAAACATGGCCGCTTGGCTCAATGGTTCAGAGGACAACGCACTGATTGCCCTTGAACAGTTTTTTGAGCAAGAAATGCAGCGACATCAGGAGGTGAAAGCAGGCTGCATTATCGGTAATTTAGGAGCAGAGTTGGGGGCAAGCAGTGAGCGATGCCAACAGGCCATGATTGAGGGATTTGCCGCCATGAAAAACCAGTTTCTCCAAACCCTGAAGCGGGGCCAGACCCAAGGTTCAATTCGGCATGATATTTCTGCCGAAGACCTTGCAGATTTTTTGATCAATGCCTATGAAGGCGCTTTACTGCGCATGCAGGTCGAACAATCGGTAGAACCCATCCGGAAATTATGGCAGTTGCTCAACAGTTATTTGGTGGCTCCCTAAACCTCTCCACAATCCATGCAAGAACGCACCTGCGTGTGTCCAAATTTAGATAAATAGCGAATATCCTGCATTGGCCGCACAGCTGTGCGGCCCTACATTGAGAAATTATCGTTATTTTAAGACGACTGGTCGTATTTTAATCATGCAACAATCATGAAAAACACACTGCAATGGAAAATTCCAGGTCAAGAATTTGAAGACGGCAGTCTGGTTACTGACTGGAAAAAGATCGAGGGGAACCCCTGGCATCTTCAAATAGAGAGTCAGTATGAGATGACATTTGATATTTACGAACATGACGGTCAGTTCTGGAAGCTGTATCAGGCTCGTTGGGTGATAGAAGGGACCACTGGATACCTCTATCGCTATGGTGGCCAAGCCTGCCGCATGACTCAGGTGCAGTACAGGCAAACGGTGCGATCGCCCCATTCTGGGTTATTAAAACAGGCTGGAGATCTAGAGTGGGTTCGAGTCTACGAAGTGGATAAGCGGATTCATCAGGTGATGCGGATTGGGAAAATAAATCCGAAAGATGACAACAGCGTTTTTGTTGAAAAATTGGCGTAATGAGGGGAGCAATTTAAGGTGTTAGCGGTTAACCCACCCCGTTTCCCATCCCAGAAAGGGATTAGGTTTTGGCTTCATATTTAGGCCCAGGGCTTAGTTCAGCTCAAATGAGAAAATTTATTAACCCAAAGGAGTTACATCATGAGTTCTACAGTACCAAATTTTGATGCTTACATCTTCTCAAAACAACCTAACTACCATGAACCAACGGTACGTCAGGAATTTGCCAAGGCCGTACCAAATCTGAGAACAATTGTGGTCTATTGTTATGATCCCAGGGTGATTGAAATTCCCATCGCTGTGGCAGAAGAATTTGACGAGGTGTATCCGGGCACTATTGTCACCGATGTCCAGGGAAATAAAGTTGCTTCGTCGGCCACTCTCTTTGAAGTTGTTGTGGCCGGGGGGCGAGCCGTGGATGCACTGCGCTCAATTACAGTGGCACAACATTTATTTGGCATTGAGAATATTGTCATCGTCCATCATACCTATTGCGGAGCCACCACATTCACACCGGATGGGCTGATCGAGGCCTATAAACGTGAACATCATCAGGACATTGCGGCTCTTTATGAGCGGGCCAGCATCTCCATTGGTGACTTTGCCACATCCCTGAAGTATGACACTCGCTTAGTCAGGGAATCGAAAGGTACACCCAAACATGTCAACATCTACGGCTATGTCTACAACACTGACACCCATGGGCTGACAAAGCTTGTAGAAGACAAAGGATTGGTCACAGCCAACCCCTAAAGCTATGAAACAGACAGATCGAGAAGTTGTTGTTATTACTGCGATCGCACTCACCCTCGCTGTCATCATTCAACTCTTTTCCATAGTCTAAATTTCACCCCACTATACCAATTAGTCATCCTGATTAAGGAGACAGTCATGAAGTCCTCCTCATTTTCAAATCGGTTGGCGGATACTGCTAAAAGTAGATCCCATCAGCAGACTCCGGCAACCTTCACCAAAAACAGAATTCAAGCAGCCTTTATGGCAATGGCTCAGACCGTGGCGCAGTTTTTGCACGATCAAGTGAGCACTGAACCCGTGGTTTCAGAACACCAGGATAGAAACGGTGAGCGCTACTACCGAATCTACGATCCGCTGGATGAGAAAATGCATTACTTCAGCTCAGAAAACGAGGTTCGCATCTGGTTAGATCAACGACACTACCGATAAAATCGTCCAGGAATCTCGCTTTCTCTGTTACCCGGCCCAACGAACAATCCTTACCTACTGGAGTGCTCTATGCGTTACCGTTTTTACACCGTTGATGTTTTTACCAAACATATTTTTGGCGGTAATCCCCTGGCTGTTTTTCCAGAAGCAGACGGGTTAAAACCAGAGCAAATGCAGCGGATTGCCAATGAGTTTAATTTATCTGAGACTGCATTTGTTCTGTCGCCAGAGACCACAGAGGGAACCTATCGCCTGAGGATTTTCACCCCAGGCACTGAGTTACCCTTTGCCGGACATCCCACCATTGGTACGGCCTATGTACTGGCAGCCATCGGCAAGGTGCCTTTAAGCGAAAATAAGACAACGATTATTTTCGAAGAAGGCGTTGGCGATATTCCAGTTGTCATTCATAGCACCAATGGTCAACCCACCTTTGCACAGTTTTCAGCAGCTCAACTGCCAGAGTTTGGCCCAGAGCCTCCCCCTTTGGCTAAGCTAGCTTCTATGCTGTCTCTCCAACCGTCAGATTTACACGCAGATAACTGGACACCTCAGGCGTTATCCTGCGGGGTACCATTTTTGTTTATTCCGATTTGCGATCGCACCACCCTAGCCAAAGCGCAACTCAATCTCACCACATGGGAAGCAACATTAGCCTCCTATTGGGCTCCCCACATTTATCTGTTCACCCCTGATCCAGAATTAGAAGGCTCCGATTTTCGAGCCAGGATGTTTGCACCCGCCATGGGTATCCAAGAAGATCCAGCCACTGGAGCCGCCGCCACCGCTTTTGCAGGCTATCTGGGCCAAACTGCAAAACCTGGAAAATTACGCTGGGTGATTGAACAGGGATTTGACATGGGACGGCCCAGCTTTCTAGACATTGAGGCCGATAAAGACGGTAACAAAATATCTGCCATTCGCGTTGGTGGAAATTCAGTTCAAGTCAGCCAGGGAGAGATAACCATTCCATCAGGAGATAACCCATGACTCAGCCAATTTGTTTAATCACAGGGGTGGGAGAGGGGACAGGAGCCGCAATTGCCCGCCGATTTGCTAAAAGTGGCTATCGGTTGGCCATGCTTGCCCGTAACCGCGAGCGGCTCCGGAAACTTGAGCAGGAAATCCCTCAGGCTCACGCCTATGGCTGTGATGTGAGTAATTTAGAGGAATTACTCACCACCGTAAAACATATCCAAGCAGAGATGGGACACCCTTCTGTGCTAATTCACAATGCCGTTAGTGCTACGTTTGGAACGTTTCTAAACGCTGAGCCGGAGACATTAGAACATAATTTTCGAGTCAATACGACCTCTCTGCTTTACCTGGTGCGTCAGCTGGCACCGCCGATGGTGCAAACGGGTAGTGGCACCATTATTGTGACTGGCAACACAGCAGCCCATAGAGGAATTCCCACCTATGCTCTCTTTGCCCCCACGAAAGCGGCACAGCGGATTTTAGCGCAGTCCCTGGCCCGCGAGTTGGGACCCAAAGGCATTCATGTAGCCTATCTGACCATTGATGCTGCGATCGCAACCCCCTGGTCAAAAGATCTACCTGTTCAAGGCCTCAACACTCACCCTTTGAACCAACAAATAACAATTTCTAAAGAGTTCTTCTGCCAACCAGTTGATATTGCCGAAGAAACATTTCACATCGCCCATCAACCCCGATCAGCCTGGTCCTTTGATGTAGAAATTCGTCCTTCCACTGAAAAGTGGTGAGTAGAATTAAGTAGTGTATGCAGGAAACTACAGGCCATGAAAATTTCTGTCATTGGCATCGGTAAAGTCGGTTCAACCATTAGCTTTGTTTTAGCAAAAGGCGGTTTAGCATCCGAATTAGTGCTATATAACCGCACCAGAGAAATTGCCCATGCTGAAGCCATCGATATTCAGCAAGCTGTAGCTCTCACCCCCTATCGACTTGTGGTCCGAGATGGTGAATTAGAAGACACTGCTAATTCAGACATCATTGTCATTGCAGTCAGTGCCCCGATGCCTAAAAACATGATAAACCGCAATGAGCTGTACTTGCAAAACACTCAAATCATGCAAACGTTGATCCCGCCTCTGGCGCGCTATAGCCCGAACGCTATTTTTGTGAATGTCAGCAATCCCGTTGACGCATTAACTTACCAAATCTTACAGATTGCTCGACAACAGTCTGAGGAAATCAACTGGCAACGGGTAATTGGCACTGGCACACTTATTGATTCAGCCCGATTTCGTGATCTGTTATCCACTCAACTAGGTATCCACCCTGCCGATATCAACGCCTATATTTTAGGAGAACACGGAGACAGTCAATTTGCCGCTCTTAGTTCGGCTACAAGCGGTGGTGCATTAATTGATGCCAATCCTTTACGCCAACAGATGGTGGAAAAGGCGAAACAATCAGCATGGACTATTTTCAAAGCTAAAGGGTATACCAATTACACGGTATCTTTAGCCATGGAGATGATTGTACGCAGTATCGTAGAGGATTCGCGATATACCCTACCAGTGACGGTATTAATCGATGGGTACTGTGATGTATTTAACTGTTGCCTCAGTGTGCCTTGTGTTGTTGGCCGCCAGGGTGTTCATTATCGTTTGGAAACTCGACTGAATGAGGCGGAGGTATCGGCTTTCCAGAATTGTGCGCGAGTGGTTCAACAACAAATCCAGTGTGTGCACTTATAAACTGGTAAAGATATCTCTTAAAGATTTCACGTTCAGGTTAGTTAATGGAAACCACGATATTCTGGAGAGGATATAGAGCCAGAGATTCAATCCAATATCCTATTCGCTGTGATCAAAGGTGACCATCTTAGACAACCTGCAAAGAGTTTTATCTATTCTTACTATCTATATATGGGCGCAATCAGCTAGCTCCAACTTTAGAACGTGGCCTATATAATGGCTGCAATGCCCCCATATCGATCTGGTCAGCCATGCATAATCACTACAGCAAGATGTTCTTGTATGACAGAGCTGATTATTCAACCAGCAGCCCTGTTGTGGATAATGTGCTGCTCAACCAGTCGATTAAGACTCTGGTGGCGATGATTGAACAAGAACTGCGTCCTCAGGTTAGCCTTAAAAGTATTAGGCCCCATGACCCCATTGAGGTCAAGCATATTCCGGCTCCGTGGCAGTTGTTAGGTACGGGCAACTATGCGGCGGTATTTACCCATCCCGACTATGCCGATTTAGCCGTCAAGATCTATGCCCCAGATCGCCCTGGTTTTGAAGATGAAGCCGAAGTTTATCGCAGAATAGGCATTCATCCCGCTTTCTCTCAATGTTTCTACGCCCGAGATAATTTTTTAGTCCTTAAGTGCCTAGAGGGCGTCACCTTATATAACTGTCTACACCAGGGTCGACGCATTCCTAAACAGGTGATTTTAGATATTGATCAAGCTTTAGACTATGCTCGCAGTCGAGGACTACGCCCCCACGATGTCCATGGTAAAAATGTCATGATACAACAAGGCCGGGGCCTTGTTGTTGATATTTCAGACTTTCTGCGAGCAGGTTCTGGTTTAGCCTGGGACGATCTAAAGACATTTTACTATTGGGTTTATAGACCTTTTCTCTCGCCTCTAAGGGTTCGTATTCCTCTCGCCTTACTGGACATCAGTCGGGGGGTTTATCGATTTCTACGCGTTTTGCTAAAGCGCAAAGCTTAGGGGCCGTTTATTAATCGGCCTACACCACAGCTATGAATTTATACACCTTTTGTCTTGGTCTTAGTTAACTTAAAGGCGTTGAGATGCATGGCCAATCATCCAAGGACGCCCCCCTTTGGAGCTTTGATTAGTGGGCGTCGGTGGTACATCTTGGCGCTTAACAAACCGAGGTTCAGCGGAGTGACTCACTCGACTTAAACTGCCTGTATTGAGACTGATGTTAGGTGCTGTAAAAACTCGGGTGGCAATCACACCACAGCCAGGGCAGGGCAGGGGTATTTTCACCTCAGCCATCTTTCGCCACACATCAAAGGGGCCACAGTCGGCACACTTATAATCGTAAAGTGGCATATATTTTTCTCCTTGCTAAACTGGCAAAATAGGTTGGTCAAAGATTTCCGTCGGAATCGCTAACGTACAACAGGCATTAGGAATATCAACAATGCCACTGACTCGACCTTCTACAGGGGCACAACTTAACAGTAAATAGGCCTGCTCACCTGTAAAACCAAACTTTTTCAGATATTCAATCGCATTCAAACAAGCACGGCGATAGGCAATATGCACATCCATGTAATATTGTTTACCTGAATACTCATCGACAGAAATACCTTCAAACACCAGGTATTCTGAATAGTGAGGTTCGACTGGACCTGGCTTAAAAATGGGGTTAACCATGCCATACTTGTCCATGCCACCCTTGATAATATCCACATGTAGGTCGATAAACCCAGACATCTCAATGGCTCCACAGAAAGAAATCTCTCCATCCCCTTGGGAAAAGTGAATATCTCCCATGGAGAGTTTGGCACCCTCCACATATACCGGGAAGTATATGCGGGTGCCTCTAGAGAGATTCTTAATATCGCAGTTTCCCCCATGTTCTCGGGGTGGAACCGTACGAGCTGCTTCTGCAGCAATTCGATCAAACTCTGCGGCTGATACAGTGCCTAAAATGGCATTGTTTGGATTCGGCAAGGCTGCCAACACTGGCTGATCGCCCGATAGCCCAGTACCGTAGGTACGTAAATCGGGGGCAGTATTAACCAATTCTGCCTCTCGCTTATTCCATGTAGCCAACAACTCATGGGATGGCGCACAGCCAATCAAACCTGGGTGGGTAATCCCGGCAAATTTTACCCCTGGAATATGGCGAGATGTGGTGTAAATCCCCTGGAAGTCCCAAATCGCTTTAGCAGCTTCAGGATAATGGTCCGTTAGAAAACCACCGCCATTGTTCTTGGCAAAAATGCCAGTAAATCCCCACTCATCTCCTTGCAGTGCCCCAATGTCGACCAAATCTACCACCAGGATATCCCCTGGCTCTGCGCCATTGACCCAAATAGGACCACTGAGCACATGTACGACTGTTAAATCAACATCTCGAATATCGTCAGGGCTATCATTATCTTTGATTTGCCCATCTGTCCAGTCTTTACACTCAATCCGAAACACATCCCCAGGATTGACAGAAACAACGGCTGGAATGTCTGGATGCCAGCGATTATGACCCGGCAATTCTTGTTCTGACATGGATTTTGTCAGATCCACCTTAAACAATGTTTGAGGCATATTGTTGACTTCCCTGATAAACGAGGTAGACGTAAATTTTGGATCAGTTAGTTAGCGGACTCATGGATCCACTCAACATTTAGTATTGGGTATTCGATATTTCGTTCTGGCGTAATTACGTACTCTGACACTAGCTTTTATCACTTTACTCAGTATGTAACAATCGCTACTCTAGACAAGATTTTTCTGTTACGTTTCTGATGTAAAAATTGAGCTGCTTTAAGAAGCATATGGCAACTACCAACGGATCTGTAGCGGTTGATCTGTTGTTAAAATTGAGCCGGCCATCGCTCAATGTTAGAAATTATAAAGGCTTTAGATTACTGAGCCCATTGTTTATTGAAGACCGTGATGTTTTATACGGCTAGTTGTTCAAGCCTTGATGAGCCTCACTATCCGGAGTTCTATGCTGTGATCTGAGACACAATCCAAGAAAAATTGATGGTTATATTAAAACAGAGTTGGGACTGCTCCTCACATGTGTCTGTATTAACCATGCTGGCATAGAGTGGCTCCAAACGGCTAACATGCTTTATTGCAAACTCTCTATGTCTAACCCAATATCTGGTCGATAGAACACTCTATCAACTAACCCCCTATCTCTAAACCGAAGTCCTCCATAAGTCTTATTGATTATGGGGGACTTCTTATTTGTAATGACGCAGGTACAAGTGATTATCCTCAGACTCTTTTAGTGCTGTTACCTGGGAATAAATTTGGCAGATTGTCATCAATCAAGGTGAATAAAACCTTCATCGTCTATATCTCCAAATTCAGTAGAATTACTCTCGATATCTTCTTATTTCATAGTCTGGGCAACTTTTTTTTCAGCCAGTCAGCTATCTCTCCTTAACCTGACGTCCAGCTTCAAGTTCCTCACTGGGATGTAGCACCACCTGTTCTCCATCCCTTAATCCCTCCGTCACCTCAGCCGCCATAGTGCTGCGGTGGTCAATGTTAATCTCACGGGGCTGGGCCTGATTATCTTCCACAACAAACACACACCAGCTCTCACCGCAGCGATAAAGTGCGCTAACTGGCACTTGTAAGATATTTTTGTCTGCCCATGTGACAATCTGGGCTTCAATGCGATACCGATCCCCCAAAGGATTGGCTGTAGGTTCAGTCAACGTGCCAATAACATTGACCCGTTGTTCTTCTACGCCCAGGGCAGACACTTCGGTAAAGGCCGCAGGTTCAATATAGCTGACGGTAGCTGCCAGTGGCTTGGGGCCACCCCATTGATCAACAATAATCTGATCGCCAGGTTCAATCTGCACTGCGTCTGTAGACAGCACATCAATCTCCAACTCCAAATCACCTGGGTTTCCTAACTCTAGTAAGGGGTCTCCGGCTTGAACAAAACGAGCACTCTCATCGGGTACCCGTAGCACCGAGCCACTAATGGGGGCCGAGATTGTTGTGCGTTGTGCCTCATCCACCAGGTTGGCTAGCTCTGCCTCCACCCCAGCTATTTGGGCGCGGTAGGCATCTTCTAAATAATCAGGGTCGCGTTGTTCTTCTCGCAGCAACGCTAGGGCTTCCTGGGCAGCTGTCACATTTGCGATCGCACTGCCCAATCGTTTCTCGTCCGCTGCCAGTTCCTGTGTCAGACGATTTTCCTCAAGTTCAGCCGCCTCTCTGGCCTGACGAGAGATGGCACCCCGTGTTTCTAAATCTTGGGCTCGGTTGCGATCGCGACGTGCCTGCTCCAGCTCCACCCGAGTCTCTTCCACCTCTGCGGCGGCAGCCTGTTGTGTTGCCTGGGCCGCCTGTAGTCGAGCAGACGCCTGGGCCAAAGCTTCTGCCTTAGGTCGCTGGGTATCCACCCCCACCAGCTCAGCCTGCAACTCCTGCAATCGTGCTTGGGCCGTCTGTACTTTACTATCTAGGGGCAATGGATCAAGCTGTGCAACAACAGCATTGGCCTCCACCAGATCCCCTGCTTCTAGATCGATTCGCCGTAAGCGTCCATCCACAGGTGCTGAGACCACATATCGATCTTTAACCCGCGTTTCTCCCTCAGCATCAATAGTCACCTGCAACGGACCAGTTGTCACGGTTCCTATGTCCACGGGAATGGGGGTAGGTCGAAAGGCGAGACCCACCAGAACAGTAATACCTACACCAGCTAGACCATAGGGCAACCAGCGAGGCAAACGAAGTTGCCGTCGGGTCGCAGGAGTCGACGGATCCTTGGGCTTCCGTCGAAACAAGTTTTTGACCGTTTGTTTCTGGGCCTGAGTCATAGTGAGATCTCCTTAGGCAGAGGAACTTGATGAGTGGTTTTGAGGAGTGTTAGTGGACAACCGACCCCGTTGCCATCCCAGGAGGGAAGCAAGTTTTAGCTTTTATATAAGAGTACTGCATTGATTTTTGCTCCAAGAATTAGTGGTTAATAATAAACCTTTCCCCCCGGTATCCTCTGCTGCCCCTATCTCCTGTGCGCTCTTTTCATAACTTCTATTACTCTCTTGTTTTTAAAACAGCAATCAAATCCAGTCGATTCAGCTGCCGTCGAATTAGTAAGCCAGAAGCCAACGCTGCCGCCATAATCACGACAAAAGCAAAGGCATAGGTGGCTGGAGTGATGACCAAAGGAAAGCGAAACAGCTCCCAGTCATAAATCTCAGTCATCAGTGCCGCCATACCAAAGCCCAGAGCAAACCCGATGGGAATTGATAGCGTTAATAGCACCGCCTGTTCTCCTAATAAGATGAACGCAATTTCACCTTTGGTAAATCCAATGATCCGCAGGGTGGCCAGTTCCCGCTCCCGTTCTGATAAAGCAATGCGGGCGGCATTGTACACCACCCCAAAGGCAATGACCGACGCGAACCCTACCAATACCATGGTAAATCCTGCCATGCTCCTGGTGAGAATGTCGTTGAACTGATCAATGGTGGTTTGACGCATGGCGACGCTGGCCACAGCAGGAGTTTGTTTAAGCTCGGCATAAAGCTGCTGTTGTTCGTGTTCATCCACCTGTAAATAGGCACCGGAAAGGGTAAATCCTTCTCGCATTAAGCGATTGAGGGCATGGATATCCATGTAGGCGGAAATGCCCACCAGCTCGTCAAAGATGCCGGTGACTGGCACGGTACGCGTGGGACGCTCTCCTTCTAACACCTCCACTGTGATTTGGTCTCCCAGGTGGGCCTGTAAAATGTCCGCCAGCTTTGTGGATAAAACAACTCCCTCAGGCGGTAATGTTACTGGCCGCTGCTCGCGGTCCAGCAGGCGACGGAGTTCGCTACCGGGCTCCACACCGTTGATGCCGCTGAGTTTTTGATAGTGACCAAAGCGCAGCCGAGCGGGCACCGTGCGAAAGGGTTCGGCCCGTAATACCCCTGGCAAGCTGTAAAGGTCAAACTGGGCGCGGCTCGATAGGGGATTGTTAAAGACCAGGGTAATGTCTTCTCGCTGAATGGTGCGAAACTGGATATCCACAAGGGCATCCATGGCGTCGGTGAAAAAACGGCCCAGTACCAGGATTGCGATCGCAACCGCAATGCCCACCACCGACAACAATCCCTGCACCGGACGTCGCTCCAAATTCCGGAGAATAATGCGGCTAGGTGCAGAAAACCACCGCTGTAGGCCCAGTTTCTCCACTAATGTAGGCCGATACGTGGCCGGAGGTTCAGGCCGCATGGCTTCAGCTGGTGGAAGCGACACCGCGCGCTGCACCGCCAGAAACGCCCCTAATATTGCGGCACCACCACTGACCAATAGCGCCGTCACCAGTACCGATGGTCGCACCTCATATTGCAGCACCGGAAAGTGATAAAAATCCGCATACAAGCGGGTCATACCTTGCCCCATCCACCAACCCAGACCGCTGCCTAGAACGACACCTAGCAACACCACGATCAGTACGAGTTTTAGATAGTGCAGCCCCACCATAAAGTTGTCATAGCCGAACGCTTTCATCACTGCAATTTGGTCTCGCTGGGTGCTCACTAACCGACTGAGCAACAGATTTAACAAAAAAGCGGCAATTCCTAGAAAAATGCTGGGTACAAAGACAGCATGGGCCGACAGCTGACGAATCTCATCGGAAATAAAGGTATGGGAAATTTGATCTTCTCGACCAAAGGCCCCTAATCCACCATAGGTTTCCAACTGCTGGTCTAGCTGAAAGATCACCTCGGCTTCACTGGCACCTGGCATCAGCCTTAAGCTGACATCGTTAAAGGCCCCATCCATGTCAAACGCTGTTGCCAGGGCCTCCTGCTGCATCCAGAGAATGCCAAAGCGTTGGTTATCGGGAACAATTTCCGTGCCCCGAATCTCATAGATATACTCTGGTGATAGGGCAACACCAACGATCCGTAGGGTTTGCCAGCGCCCATTGAGAATTGCCCCAACCGTGTCGTTGAGTTCCAGGTGATTGGCCTCAGCAAAGACTTCACTGGCCAGCACCTCATCCCCTCGTTCTGGATAGCGCCCTTTGCGAATAAACAGATCGTTGAGCATTGGGGTGGGGTGCTCAGGAATCGAGATTAATCGTCCGGTAGCCGGTTCCGCCAGGCCCTCTACGGACAGGGTTACATCCTGGACCACGCGCGTTTGCACAACCCCCACCCCCGGAATTTGCTCAAACCGGGCGGTCAGGCTTTTGGGGGCGCGCTTTAGCTGGACAAATACATCGGCAAACCGGTACTGGTCGTAGTAGGTGTCCTGGGTGAGCTGTAGTGACCCGTGGGTGCTCATCATGGTGATCAGATTGGCCATGCCACAGGTGACAATCAGGACAATTGCCAGCACCTGCCCTTGCATACGCAGGAGATCTCGAAATAGTTTACGGTCTAAGGCTTTCAGTGCCATATCCCCTCACCACTCCAACTCCGCCGGAGACGCTTTCTGTTCATTTCGTTTAATATCGGCAATGTTGCCACTGCGCATGTGGACGATGCGATCTGCCATGGCGGCAATGCCTGCATTGTGGGTGATTACAGCCGTTGTGGTGCCAAATTCTTGGTTGACTCGTTCCAGGGTCTCTAATACTCGCTTGCCAGTCTTGAAATCTAAGGCTCCGGTGGGTTCATCGCAGAGGAGAACTTCGGGACGTTTGGCAATGGCACGGGCGATCGCAACCCGCTGTTGTTCTCCCCCCGACAGCTGCGCCGGAAAGTGATCCAACCGATCGGCTAAACCGACTAGCTCTAGGGCATCTTCCGGTTTCATAGGATGGCGAGCAATATCTGTCACCAGGGCCACATTCTCCCTGGCTGTCAGGCTGGGAATCAGGTTATAAAACTGAAACACAAACCCCACCGACTGGCGGCGAAATCGAGTCAGAGACTGTTCATTGGCTTTATTCATGGCCTGGTTGCGAAAATAAACCTGGCCACCGGAGGGGACATCTAAACCGCCCAAAATATTTAACAGTGTCGACTTGCCGCTACCTGATGGTCCCAGTAGTACGACAAACTCTCCCTCGTAAAGGTCTAAATCCACTGACTCCAGTGCATGCACCTTGACCTCGCCCATTACATAGACCTTACTGACCTGCTCCATATGAAAGACGGCAGGAGGCATCATGGATGCTGGATTTGACGTTGAATTTGCCACCATACTGGCTATTAGTAAACAAGGAATTATTTCTATCGGCAGTTACTCAAATTAAATAAACGTAAAAATGCGTCACTGTTACTCTTGTGGTGATCTTAGACAAAAAACTTGAGGAATTTGTGAGGGGTGTAACAACACGTTAATGAGATCGCACCGGACATGATTGCCGTCAGCCCGATGCTCAGTTGCGATCGCACACCCCAGGGCAGCCTCAATCCTCACAATATCCTCAGAATGCTTGATTACCCTATCCATGGCTTAATTACAGTTAAAAACCACCATGAATATTGAACAGGAAACTAGAGCCGCTAACACTCAAAAGCGTCAGCATGCAGAGCAGTTAGACGAAAAGATGTTAAATCGAGCAGTAGAAAGTTTGGATACTGAGGATTCAGTGGCTGCTGAAGAACGTGAACATGTTACACAACAACGCCAGACAACCGAGCATTTAAAGGAAACAATGCTGAGTCGTGCAGAAGAGACCCTAGAAAAGTCAGATAGTGATGCAGGGAGATTTGAGTTAGGTGGGTAATTAGGGCTCAGGAGATAATAATTCAGTAATGGGCGATAACTGCACGAGGAGACAGGCCTGTCTCGCCACGGGGATCATACTCATAAGTTCCTCAAATCAGCTGTTTACACTCAAAGTATGTGGCATTAGGCCCTGAACGATATGGCTGCAAATGCTTCGGGATCAAGCCTGTAAACATCATCACTTATCCGTGCAATGCTATGCAAAACCGTACCCCTCCTCGTTCATCTCCACCCAAAGACAATCCAACCGGTTGGAGGCCTGCGCTAATTAATCTCAGCTGGCTTATGGTCTGGCTGCTAATTATGGTATTTACGATGACTCGTATGCCAGAACGCCCTGAGGCAGTTCCCTACAGTGAATTCCTCACCCAGGTTGAAAGCGGTCAGGTCGCCACCGTAAAAATCAGCGAACATGAAATTGAATATACGCTCATACCCGTTGATACATCTCTCAACGATGAAGCGGCTACTCAACCAGAGGTGGCAACGACAACGCCCTTACCCGCCGACCCAGATTTATCTCGCATCCTACGACAACATGACGTTGAGATTACGGCCTTACCAACCAATGGTCGTTGGGTAGGGGGTCTCTGGAGCCTATTATTTCCACTATTGATAGTGTGGATACTATGGGGAAGCTTTGCCAATAGAATGCAAGCAGGCCCCGCAGCCCTCAGTGTTGGTAAAAGCAAAGCACGCATATATTCCCAAAGTGGGAATAGCGTTACCTTTGACGATGTGGCTGGCGTAGACGAGGCTAAGGCCGAACTCCAAGAAATTGTTGATTTTCTAAAGGATTCAAAAAAATATACTCGCCTGGGGGCCAAAATTCCCAAGGGAGTTTTATTAGTGGGCCCGCCAGGAACCGGTAAAACGTTGCTGGCACGAGCCATTGCTGGAGAAGCCGGAGTGCCCTTTTTCAGTATTTCAGCATCAGAATTTATTGAAATGTTCGTGGGTGTCGGGGCCTCACGGGTAAGAGATTTGTTTGAGCAGGCTAAACAACAAGCCCCTTGTATTGTATTTATCGACGAACTAGATGCTTTAGGTAAATCGCGGACTGCCAATGGCCCTTTCGCTAGCAATGATGAACGGGAACAAACATTAAATCAGCTTTTGGCGGAGATGGATGGCTTTGAACCCAATGCGGGTGTGATTCTGCTGGCAGCCACTAACCGCCCTGAGGTGTTAGATCCAGCGCTGTTAAGGGCAGGTCGATTTGATCGTCGTATTGTCGTGGATCGCCCTGATCGCCAGGGACGAAAAGCCATTCTAGATGTTCATGCTAAGACGGTGCAGCTGTCAGATGATGTTGTGTTATCTAAGCTAGCAGCCCGTACCCCCGGTTTTGCTGGGGCGGATTTAGCCAACTTAATCAATGAAGCAGCCTTATTAGCTGCTCGCAAAAACCGTGAAGCTGTAACAATGGCTGATTTTAATGAAGCCATTGAGCGAATGTTAACTGGGCTTGAGAAAAAGTCACGGATCCTTAGCGAGCTAGAGAAGCAAACAGTGGCCTGCCATGAAGCTGGACACGCGATCATCGGTGCCCTAATGCCCGGCACTGGGAGCATTGAGAAGATTTCAATTGTACCTAGAGGTGTGGCTGCTCTGGGGTATACACTCCAGCTACCAGAGGACGATCGGTTCTTAATGATGGAAGATGAGATTCGAGGCCAATTGATGATGCTATTGGGGGGACGTGCCGCCGAAGAATTGATTTTCAACAAGGTTTCCACTGGGGCCAGTGATGATATCCAAAAAGCAACAGACTTAGCCGAACGCTGTATCACGCTTTATGGCATGAGCAAAACCCTAGGTCCCATGGCTGTAGAACGTAACCAAGCACAATTTTTAGACGGATTTGGACAGCCTCGTCGCCCCATTAGTCCTCATCTGGCGGAGACTATTGATGGTGAAATCAAAGAGCTAATTGATCATGCTTATCAAATGGCCACTGCGCTCTTAGCGAGGAACCAAGCAGTCTTAGAACGAATTGCCCAAAAACTGCTGACGGCGGAGAGCCTTGAAGGTGACACTCTGAAAACATTATTGGCTGATATTCAACCATTGACCGATGTGCACGCTTGGCTAAATCCAGGCCATCAGGGGTTGCAGCCATATCTACAAAAAGAACGACACTATGAAACGACCTATTAGCAACGACACTATGAAACGACCTATTAGCTCGGAGTCACACCCTAGTTTTTCTCAACGCAGTTATTCATATGAATAGCCTTGATACCCCGTAACCAGGCGACTGCCATCCTTGAAAACATGGACTTCTATTTGATCACTGGCCCATGTAATGCGATTGGCTAGGTCCGGATTAAAGATCCGTACTTGTTGATTGCGAGATGAGACCGGTGAAGTGGGTTCATTGATGGCTAGGGACTCAACATATGGACCATCAATGAGAATATCCAACTGTTTTAACAGTGCCTGGGAACCTTCAGGGGCATCAGTTTTCTGTAATTCGTCTAATGTAAACCCGCTAAACGACATGACGTTTAACCCATGTTTTTTAACCTGTCGGGCTACTTCTGCCAGGGCAGTTGCTTGCCAAAAGGGTTCCCCCCCTGAGAATGTCACCCCTTCGTTTTCAGGATCATTCAGGATACGGCTGACCAGTTCATCAATGGATACTATCTGGTTAGGTTCAAAAGACCAGGAGGCCGGATTAAAACATCCTGGACATTCTCGTAAGCAGCCCTGTACCCATACCACGGCCCGACGCCCTGGACCGTTGACTTCAGAGCGATTTACATACCCCATAATATTGAGGTGATTGGGCGGTATAGTTGTATCTTTCTCGGCTAGTGGCATCGTATTTCTCCTAGTTACTGGATATGGTCAATCGAGCAGTTATGAAAAAATCCCCCTTGCGGGGGATATGGAGGTTCATAGAAGAGGAGGTAGCCGATGAACAAGTCAATGATTAGACAGTTACTGAAGACACGAGTTCAGTAGATACTGTCGGTGACCGATGATGGTATTCTGTACGGCCAAGTGTATCCTGGCGAGTAATCAAGTCAAAGACATGTTCGCCAATGGCTGCTTTCACCAGAGGCTCTAGCTCATTAACAATATTACAATCCAGTCGAAATGCTACATTTGCTTCGTCAACAATTTTTCGTACTAGACTCATCTCAATGGGCAATGAGTTTAAAGCATCTCTGTATTGCCCCTTAAAAGCCCGTCGAGCTTCCACAGTAGAGATATCGTCAAAGATATCGTCAAATTCATAAAAGGCCGTCCCATAGCCTTCCGGTAGTTGTAAAGCAGAACGGATAATGGCCTTTAGAGCTTGCCCGCCGGAGAGATCACCCATATAGCGCACATAGGCATGGGCAACCAATAAGGATGGATTCTGGTTAGCCACCTGATGAATGCGTTCTATGTAGTGGAGACCGGCTGAGGACGCCATAATCCCACCACGCCAATTTTTGCCATAGTAAAAAGCAAGGTCTTTTTCTAATTGTGGCACTCGCTCTAAGGAAGGGAAATACAGGGTACCCACGACAGAATGATGGGCATGCCGTCGCATTTCCTCTTCTAGAGCACTGTAAATAAAGTATAGGTTAGCGATTAGATGACGGAAGGGGTCCCTTTCAACAACACCTTTGAGAAAGCATTTCATAAATGCTGTGTTTTCTGCCAGTGCATGAGACTTCTGTGTCCCTTCCCGCAACTGCATAGCTAAGTTGTGGTTCATGGTATACCCTCAATGATTGCTGCATCGAGCTGGCTGTGGAGCCTAAAAGAAGAAAAAAGGCAAGAAATAATGCTGATTGGAGCATAGGCACGAATTAGGAGCCCTCCTTGTGACGTGCATACCTCTAAGTAGTTGGAGATACTCATTGATATTTCTTGCCAGAAAACTTGTCAGATAACTTAGAAAATATCAAGATGTTGAGACCCAGCCCACCCAGTCTTGGGATTTGAGAAGGAGGCTCGATAGCTCTGCTTCTGGCGTCTCAGGTGTGGGCCCATAACCATATTGCCAATGTGTGAAGGGGAGAAGCGACATCTGCATTTGCCTGCGGTAGATTGGCTTGAAGACTCATGGCTAAAAACGTTAGGCTTAGCTTTAATTACTATATAGCGATTAAACGATTACTGGATCCCTATTTTCAAAACTTTACGCTTTATGGTAAGTCTTAAATTCTAGAAAAACGGCATGGAATCTTTAGTATTTTTTCGTTTTGCTGAGTTGCAGCTCTAACCTATGGATGAGTCTGCCGTATATCCCTTTGGGCTGACCGGCTGATGGCTTACAAAATATGATGCCTGTGGCGGCATGGATGCACTATGTTATGGCATTTATACCTAGAAAGTTATCAATAGATGATCAATAGATGTTTACGGGAGAGCGGCGGCGGCTGTCCTTGCTCTCTCCCATAGACACTGAGGCTATGGGAGAGAGCGTACGTTAAAAAGTCCTTGGTTAGCCATGGGGCTGACCATCGGGCATGATGGCATGGTAGAGATTTGCCTGATGCAATACTGCACCCGTTAGGTCAGCCCCTTTTAGATTGGCCTCTTTCAAGTTCACGCCTGTCAAATCAGCATAGCTAAGATCAGCCCCTTGCAGGTTGGCCTCACTGAGATCGGAGGGAAATCCCCCAGGGCGATAGTCTTTGCCTAATTTAGCGCGACACAGCTTCGCTTGGGCTAAATTGGCCCCCCGTAAAATGGCACCGCTTAAAAATGCATAGCTTAAATCAGCCCCACTCAAATTAGACTGTCCTAGATCCGTTCTCTGGTCAGAATTAGAGCGCAAATCGGCATCCAACAGACAAGCATTAGCAAGATTTGCATCGCTGAGATTAGCTCCACAAAGGCTGGCTTTGATAAGATTTGCCTTTTCTAAGTTGGCCTGCGTTAATAGGGCACTGCTTAAGTCACTTTCTCGTAGCTGTGCCTGCTTTAAATTAGCACTGCGAAGATCGCTACCCCAAAGAATCGATTCGCTTAAGTTACAATTTTCAAAATTTACACGACAGAAGTGCGTTCGACCTAAGCGAGACTGCCGTAAATCAGATTGACTAAAGTTTGCATCACTTAAATCAAGCTGAAGTAGCTCTAACTCTAAGAGTGTTAACCCAGAAAAATCACGCTCGCCAGCCTCATAGGCCTTTAGCAGTTCTTTATTATTCATTAAACCTGTAAGGGGACTCTGATAGATTTATATCTATTCTATGCCTTTAAATGAAGATTAGATTGTTTTTGGGGTATCAATTCAGATTTATCGATATTTTCGATGGATGGGGCCAAGAATTTGATTAAGTCGCCGCAGTTCATCGGATGAGCCCATGACAATTACCAAATCTCCAGAACAAAGTAAAGTATCACCATTGGGGCCAACAATGAGTGAGCTATCCGCGCGACGAATTGCCAGGATCAAAGCTCCAGATTTTACTCTTAACTGGGCCTCTTCCAGGGTTCTGCCAATTTGAGGACAGTGTTTTGGAGAAATCAGAAACTCTTCTATATAAACAGTGCGATCTGCTCCGGTGAGAATACCATCTAAAAAGTCAACCACCTGGGGACGAATAGCCGCAGCCGCCATGCGTTTGCCTCCTGTAATATAAGGAGAAACCACCACATCTGCGCCACCGCGCTGGAGTTTTTGGACAGCTTCTTCAGTACTGGCCCTAGCAATGGTGCGAATGCCGGGGGCCAGAGTTTTGGCTGAGAGGACGGCATATAGATTCTCGGCATCGGATGGGAGCGCAGCCACCAAACCATGGGCTCGGTCAATACCCACATGAAAGAGAACCTGGTCTAGGGTAGCATCCCCTTGAAAGGTGATGAATCCCATCTGCTGAGCGGCTTGTACAGATGCTTCATGGGAATCAACCACAATGAAGGGGATAGCCTCGAACGCAAATTCTGTTGCGACTTGCCGACCTGTGCGGCCAAACCCACAGATAATATAATGACCTGCCAAAGATTTCATAAGTTTACGCCGTTGTCTCAAACGAATACCGGCTTGTAGGTGACCTTGAATTAGAGCCTCTGTAAAACAATTTAAGATATAGGCGATGACAACAACGCCCATTAAAATTAAGATAATAGTAAATAGTCTACCTCTGGCCCCTAATGGTTGAATTTCTGCAAACCCTACCGTTGCCAGGGTAATGACAGACATATAGGTCGCATCTAGCCAGGTCCAGCCCTCAATCACCCGGTACCAAAGCACACCTGATAAGACAACACAGCCTAGTGCGATCGCACCTCCCAATAAATGTCGCCGTGTCCGTTGATAGGTTTCTTCAATAAATGCATCCGACAGGGATGAGCGGGGTAAACGCGCTGGCATAAAGCTTTTTTTACTTAATTTAACCAGCCTAAACTAAGAGCTGCAACCCATAAGGTCCTAACAAGCCACGCACATTTCTATCATCACGATGCATTTTTTCTATCAAATTTGGGACGGCCTTAGCTTGATGAAGATTCTCTCATAAATCAAGAGAGAATCTAGTCTATTAACTTGTTGTCTTGAAAAGATGCTCGACAATCAAAAAAAGTTGTTCCACCCCACTATCCCGAACTAAACAATTTTCAGATCTTTGACAATTTAGGCCCCCAGATTTTGCGAGAGTACCAGGCCAATTCTGTTGAAACATTCAAACTCATTGGCAGTTTGACCATCGTACTGCTGCTCAAGAGTAAAGAACACTTCGGGAGCAACTGAATACAGTCTGGTTGTGTAAGTGAGTGGTGAGTAGGAATAATCTAGTACGTTGGGTCATACATGGGGCGGCGGAACGATCCTACCCATAGGCGTCATTAGTTACACGCTGCGCTTAACTAATCAACCGATTCCCCCATCACCCAATTCCCCCATCACTCATCCACAACCCAAAGCTGGGGCTCTATTTTTGTGCAATCCCCATTACGGCAACGCCTTAACCCATTGCCCTGTTGATGGTTTTGAACTAAACCACTGATGTTCACGCTCAACATATAAAATATGCTAGCGAGATACACAAATATCACTTTTCCAGGAGAATAAATGAAATACCACTCCACCCGTGGTCAAGCCCCCGTTCTTGATTTCGCCGATGTAGTCCTCACCGGTCTAGCCAGAGACGGTGGTCTATATGTGCCAGAGAGCTATCCACAGTTCTCCGTAGAGCAATGGCGACAACTACGCGGCAAGCCCTACCAAGTGGTGGCGTACGAAGTAATGAAGCCCTTTATCGGCGATGCCATCCAGCCAGATGCACTCAAAACGCTGATTGATGAAGCCTATGCAGGCTTCCACCACAAAGCAATTGCCCCCATCAAGCAACTAGACACCAACCATTTTCTACTGGAACTATTCCACGGCCCAACGCTAGCATTCAAAGACTACGCACTACAGTTTCTCGGTAAGCTATTCGACCACCTGTTACAAGAACGAGGCGAACGCGTTACCATCCTTGGTGCAACCTCTGGAGACACTGGCTCCGCTGCCATCGAGGCCTGCCGCGACAAAGATACCATTGACATCTTTATTCTCCATCCCCACAATCGCACCTCCGAGATTCAGCGTAAGCAAATGACGACGGTGCTCTCGACAAACGTCCATAACATTGCACTAAACGCACCATTTGATGATTGCCAGACAATTGTCAAGGAGCTATTTAACGATTTAGACTTTCGCGACAAATATAAACTGTCAGCAGTAAACTCCATCAATTGGGCGCGCATCATGGCGCAGGTCGTCTACTACGTGTATGCCGCACTGAATCTAGGTGCCCCTGAGCGCACCCTATCCTTTGCCGTACCCACCGGTAACTTTGGCAATGTATTCGCTGCCTATGTCGCAAAGCGTATGGGATTGCCCATTAGTAAGCTAGCCATAGGGACCAACAAAAACGATATTCTGGCCCGCTTCTTCGATTCTGGCAAAATGAGCACCGATGCCGTTTCCCCATCCATCGCACCCAGTATGGATATCCAAATATCCAGCAATTTTGAGCGGCTACTGTTTCATACCTATGGAAATGACGCAGACCATGTCATGAAAACCATGGCTGAGTTTAAGAAAACCGGCATTTTTAGCGTATCGCCCGATGTGCTGACAGAATTGCGCAAAACCTTTGCCGGCAGACGATTTGATGATGACAGTATCGCTCAAATCATTCAGAAAATCTACCACGCCACGGGTGAGCTGATTGATCCCCACACGGCCATTGCCTGCGCCCCCGACTTATTGCGGGAGTTACCCGATGATGCCGTCCACGTTTCCCTCGCCTGCGCCCACCCAGCCAAATTCCCCGATGCCATTAAGGGGGCCGTAGATGTTTTCCCCCATCTGCCCAACTTCCTCAGTGATTTGTTTGAGCGAGAAGAGCAATTTACGGTGCTAGACAATGACCGGGCAACCGTCAAAGCGTTTGTAGAAGAAACGTTGGGAGCAAGATAAGGGGTAACAGTTTAAATCGGGACGTTTTCCAAAAAGAGGAATCAGGGGTTAGAATCTAGCCCCTTACTGACTTCTGATACGCAATCCTGATTGATAGCCTTCGATATCGAAGGGCATCCACAAGGGAATGCCCCTACAGGATTGTCCATTTTTAATCGGATTTTGGGTGCGACCTGACAGGTCAGCGTTGGCGCGATCGCACCCAAAATCCCAGCAGGCAAATTCCGCTGTACAGGCCTACTCAAAGCCGGGCTCGCCCCCCGACCTCGAGCCGCTAGGATCATCCCATTGCCATGCGGCAAACCAAATACAACCTCTGGAGCCGAGACCCCGAAACCCGATGGCGGCCCGTCGCTGTAAGCTAGGCACCAACTTGCTCACCTATCCCCCCCTGGAGCATGGCTTTAACCGATAGTTACGCTATCGTTGAGCCTTAGCCGAAGCTTACTTAATAAGCTCTATGGAATACAACGAACAAGAGCACCTTTTAGGATATGTCTCACAGCATTGTACATCCGTAATGACAACAGCTGAATTGGCGGCACTGTCACACTTCCGCCTTAGGAAAAAAGCCCAACTCTATGGTGGAAAAATAGCCACTACTCTAGAACAAAAAAGTCAAGTAACTGCACCCAACGCTTTAGCATTGATTGAGCTTGGCGAGCAAGCTTTTTCAGAATTATTGCGCGATCGCATTGTCAGAGAATATCCTACCTTGCTAAATCGATGCCCCAATTGCGCAAAAGTACCCCGTACCCCCACAGCCAAGCAATGCCCATGGTGTTTTCATAGTTGGCGTCACCTAGAGCCCTACGGAGGTTAAGTTGATGCAGATTCCGTCCAATAGCGTCCTCATTATTATTGATGTGCAAAAGGCTATTGATCATTCCAGTTGGGGACGACGCAATAATCAACAAGCTGAGGCAAATATTGCAAAACTGCTAAGTGCCTGGCGGGCTACTCAGCGTCCAATTGTTCATGTTCGTCATCTTTCAACTGATCCTAACTCCACCTACCGTCCAGGACAGCAAGGGTGCGATTTTAAGGATATTGTGATTCCTAACCGTGGTGAAAAGATTGTTAGCAAACACGTAAATTGTGCCTTTATTGGTACCGATTTAGAACAGTGGCTAAGACAAAATAACTATCAGACCCTAATAGTCACAGGGGTCATCACAAACAATTCCGTTGAGGCAACTGTTAGAGTTGCAGGTAACCTTAATTTTGATACCTATGTTGTTTCAGATGCCACAGCGACGTTTGACAAGCTCGATTTAGAGCAAAATCTGCACCCAGCTGAGCGAGTACACGCCCTTGCCTTAGCCAATATGCATCAAGAGTACGCAACAGTAGTCGACACCCCCACCATACTAGATAGCATATAGTGCTTGTTGTTTGAAATCTTCCATACAATCAATCGCTAAAAGTTTCGTTATAATCAAATAAATGTTATTAGCAATAGCTAGTGAGTATTATCGAAAATTAAAATCGATAATATCAGGAGGATGTCATGGCGGGAGCAGCTATCAATGAATCTCAGAAGGGCTTTTTAGAGCAGATAATGCAAAAGGCTAATTTCCCCGACATCTATGATGCTCGTGATACCACTGTTGTTGTGTTTCGAACCATGCGTGACATGATGACAACTGAAGCATCTGATCGTATTGAGGCGGCCTTTAGCAATCAAGAGATTGCTAAGCTCTGGCGAGACGACAATCCGATTGTGAGATTAATTAGTCGATTGCGCCCCCCACTTAAAATTGACTCCGAAATCTTTATGCGTCGCATTACCCAAGAAGGCAGTGTTCCCAAAGATGTCACTCCACAGGGGGTGACCATCGCTGTCTTTTCAACCGTAAGAAATGAACTGCCCACAGAAATTGTACAGGAAATTTCCGGTTACCTCCCAGACGGAGTTAAGGTTTTGTGGGAACAGCTATAGGCTCCTAAAATCGGGCCTCGCCGCCTGCCCTTTGTCTTGCGCTAGTTCTCTCCTTTTACAAAAGAACAAAACCATGGTTTAACATCTCTGTAGATTTTATCAGAGCAACCCTTTAGCCAGATACTTTTGATGTAGAAACACCTTCTGAATCTGTATGGGAACTGATAATTTGATTGCATATATCAATACACTCGTTGCAAATATAAGCAGGTATTGCATCTAATGCTGATCCTGCAATCAGTAAATTAACTTCAGTCTGATTCTTGCCACAAAATGAGCAGCAAAATTTTGTGGGTATCTGAGCAGCATGATTAGTGGACATTGTTTTATTCTCCATATTGAAAACAGATTGGGGCTGTAGCAGTGATAATTTTTCTTTGAGTTGATGACGTGATTTATGCAACCGTCCTTTGACAGCACCCACTGAAATATTTAAGTGAGCCGCCACTTCTTTTAAGCTGAGTTGCTCTTCATAGAACAGCAGCGTGGCTAATCGATTTTTTTCAGATAGTTGCTCAACTGCATTCAGAACAGTAATGCGCAGTTCCTCTTGTTCAACAATTTTCTGAGGAGAGGCTGAACTACCAGTCAATGGCTCATCCATTAGCTTTTGAACCATGGTTTCAAGGGAAAAACAGATAACTTTATGGCGTTTGAGGTGATTGCGGCAGATGTTTAACACAATGCCGTAAAGCCAGCTCTTAAAACGGGTTGGCTCACGCAGCTTCTCTAGAGACAGATAGGCCTGTAACATGGCCTCTTGCACTAACTCTTGAGCTAAATCATCATTGCCCACTAAACGTTTTGCCAGACGTTGGGCCATCGGTTGGTAACGCAATACCAACTGACCGAATGCGGCCTTATTTCCCTGCCGTACTAGAAAAATTAATTCCTGATCGTTTTCCTCAGGCATGTCTGCTCTATAAAACTAACTGGCTAATAAATAGTGGCAGGGTAGTCCAAAAAGGTTACTTCGCCATGGCCAGTGAGTTGCCAAATCGAATGAAATATTTAGTTAGGAGGATAAGGCAGTTAGTGGTAAGTTTTTATGGATTTTGATGTGTTTGAATCAAAGCTCTAGCTAGCACGTCGAGAGTAGCAGCCCATTTGTTGATAGCCCATGACTGTTCTGAATCAGCCTAATCCCAAAAGTCATGGACTAAAGCTAGGATGCTTGGGGTGTGCTGGCATGCTTGCAATTATCATCGGCCTCGGCAGTCTATGGCTCTTGGCTCCTAACTGGGTCGAAAACCATAACCCGTTCATGCAGCAACATATGATCGATGTGGCCTGGGAATGGGGAAATTTTGCGCCTATCCCACCCGAGGCGACGGATTTGCAGATTATGACGTCGGGTAGCTCATTTTCTAGAACCTTTAGGGGCTCATTTTCCGCTGAGCGTTCGATTCTAGAAAAGTGGATTCAAGACTCGCCAGGATTGAATTTAGACGAAGGGACCCGATTGGAGTCGGGCAAATTTCGCTATACCATTAGCCCCAACGGTGGAGCTGGCTTTGGCTCAGTCGATCTTGATCCCCAAGGCAATATGATTTATTTCACGGTCTCGTGGAGTTAATCGAGGGCTCTAGCATCCAGTGATGGAGATGGTGCGCTTTTGTAACAGTCGTCAACCCAGTCTGGGCGATAGGCGATGGCCTGCCCCCGCCAAGTACCCAGGAGCTGATCCACTTTGCCAAGGTTATCCCAATGATTACTCTACGTCCTGCCACATCTGACGATTTAGCTGTACTGCGTCACTGGGACGAACAGCCCCATGTAATCGCCTCCGATCCTGATGATGACTGGCAGTGGGAGATAGAACTCAGCCGCTCACCGACCTGGCGTGAGCAGTTGATTGCTGAACTAGATGGGCGACCCATTGGCTGTATTCAGATTATTGATCCAGCCCTGGAAGAGAGTCACTATTGGGGCGATGTGCCTGCCAATTTGAGGGCTATCGACCTTTGGATTGGTGCGGCTTCTGACCTGGGCAAAGGCTATGGAACGCAGATGATGCGTCTGGCACTGACCCGCTGTTTTACCGACTCAGCTGTGGTGGCTGTGCTGATTGATCCATTGGTTAGCAATACCCGAGCCCACCGTTTTTATGAACGGCTAGGCTTTCAGCAAATCGAGCGTCGTCAGTTTGGAGGCAGTGACTGTTTTGTTTATCGCCTCAATCGAGAGGGTTGGGACAGTTTGAATCGGGAGTAGTGTTCGAGTTATGTTAGCCTCACTAACGCTGCCATCAGAAAGGATAGATAAGCAAGAATTATGCAATTGGTAATAGCTATCGTATCGGGGCTAATTACATTGTTGGCATCGTCCTTAATCGCGGTTTATCAATCCCGTACTGAATTCCGCAAGCTGACGAAACAATTAGAACAGACCTACACAACGTCACTCTTTGACAAACGCTTAGAGGTCTATCCTGTTCTGTTTAAGGCCCTGAATCAGCTCAACCATAAAATTGAATATAGTTCGCCCGACAAACAACAGCTCATCGAATTTCAACGCCAATATGATGAGTGGATTTCTGCCCATGCCATTTTGCTAACACCCACGACAGCCAAGGTGATTTGGGGATATCACAACTATCTTATTGAGCTGCTAGAAGAAAATTATGAAGGCTCCATCCCTCTGGAACAATGGATCGAGATACGAAATATTCAGATTGTTATTGGTAAATTTTTACGGGCAGAAATTGGCGTGTTTGATACCACAGCAGCAGGCATTCCTGAACTGGAGAGACCCCATGTTAAAGCCATTATCGATCAGCTACAGCGGAGTTCTCAAAAGATTCGTAATCGCTTTGGCTATTGAGCCATTGGTGAGCACAGTGTACCTGGGGGATATATCAGAATTCAAACTGATTTGAATCAGATCTAAGATGCTCGTATCACAGTTCTGTTTTACTCGAACCCACCATGATGAAATCCTGGCTCCGCCCCCCTCGCCTCTGGGTAGGTGAGACCGCAGACGAACAGCCCCGCGACGAACAGCCCCGCCATGCTACTTGGCTAGAGCTATTTTACGATCTGGTGTTTGTGGTAGCCATTTCTCAGCTGGCACACAAACTCAGTGTAGATGTTTCAGTCTATGGATTTCTAAGTTTTGCAGCCCTGTTTGTGCCCCTATGGTGGGTCTGGATTGGCACAACTTTCTATGCCAACCGGTTTGATAATGACGATGTGGTCCGGCGCATTTTAATGGGGCTGCAAATGCTGGCGGTGGCGGCCCTGGCCGTCAATGTGCACCATGGCCTGGATGACAGTTCCAGTAGCTTTGCCCTGGCCTATGTTGCGTCTAGACTGATGCTGGTGCTGGAATACCTTTGGGCTGGCTGGCATATTCCGCAAGCGCGAGGGTTAACGAATCGCTACGCTGTGGGGTTTAGTGTAGGCGCACTGCTATGGCTAATTTCGGCCTTTGTACCGCTGTCGCTTCGCTTCGTGCTCTGGACGGTTGGCCTGGCAGTGGATTTTATCACACCCATGTTAGCGAGGACCATGGTGCAACAGCTGCCGCCACATCCGGAGCACCTGCCTGAGCGTTTTGGTTTGTTTACCATCATTGTGTTGGGCGAGGCTATTATTGCGGTGGTCAACGGCGTGTCTGAGATGCATTGGGAGTTTGCCAGTACGCTATGTGCGATAGCAGGTTTCACCATCGCCTTCTCTCTCTGGTGGCTATACTTTGAAAATGTGTCCGGCTCTGCCCTAGAAACTGCCCGCACCTCTGGCCGCGTCCAGATTTTACAGCTGTGGCTTTATATCCATTTACCCCTGGTGATTGGGTTAGCAGCAACCGGTATCGGTGTGGAAAAAGGTATTTTATCGGCTGGCCATGCTGGAGTTTTAGCCACTCCAGAACGATGGCTGTTGTGTGGTTCAGTGGCACTTTGTTATGGCTCATTGGCCGTACTACATCGCATGGGGGTGATTTTCATGTGTAAGGCCCGAACCCGCCATCGATTAGTGGGTATGGCCGCTATGCTGGGTGTGGCGCTAGTGGGGACTGAGCTCTCCGCCATGGGGGTAATGAGTTTTGTTGCCCTGATGGGAATTGTGCAAGTGGGGCTTGATCTCTATCAGGGTAAACCTGGGTCCTTAAAGGCAGCGTAGGATGTTGGGGCACACAGAATGCAGGGATGCCTCGCCGTGCATCCCGACGGGGTATTTGTTATTAGGGCATACATGTCGTGAACACAGACAAGGTTATGGTCATTACTGGAGGCAGCCGTGGCATTGGGGCGGCAACGGCGTCTTTAGCCGCAGAACGTGGCTATGCGGTGTGTGTAAACTATCGTCGGAACCATCAGGCGGCAAATGCGGTTGTTGAGAAGATTCGACAACAAGGGGGTAAGGGAGTTGCGATCGCAGCTGACATCGCAATAGAAGCCGAGGTGATCGCCCTCTTCAATGCAGTAGATCATCAGCTAGGTACAATCACAGCCCTGGTCAACAATGCAGGAATTTTAGAACAACAAACCCGCGTAGAGAATCTAGATGCCGCCCGCCTCAATCGAGTTTTGGCAACCAATGTCACCGGGGCATTTCTATGTGCCCGAGAAGCTATCAAACGCATGTCTACCAAGCGCGGCGGCCCAGGAGGGGCCATTGTCAATATCTCTTCAGTCGCCGCCCGTCTAGGGGCGGCAGGTGAATATGTAGATTACGCTGCATCTAAAGGGGCGATAGATGCTATGACCCTAGGGTTGGCTAAAGAAGTAGCCGAAGAAGGGATTCGAGTCAATGCCGTGCGTCCAGGATTTATTTATACGGACATTCATGGCGATGGTGGCGAGCCAGGACGTGTGGATCGAGTGAAAGAATTTTTACCCATGAAACGGGGTGGGAAAGCGGTGGAAGTGGCCCAGGCTATTCTGTGGCTGTTATCAAACGAAGCGTCCTATACAACCGGTACGTTTATTGAAGTAGCCGGGGGAAGATAGCTCTGCCCCCTTGTAAACCTAATTTTGCTTGCTAGCAGCGGCTAAAAAGTAGCGCTTGCCATTCTGTTCCAGCACAATACCATTGTTGTCAGAATCAAGAACGTTGTGGTCAGTTAGTGCTGAAAAAGGGATGAAATCGCCTTGCTCTGTCAAAATGCCCATGATTTTGCCGGAGGACGTTTTCTCTTTCTTTGGAGTTTCTGAATTAGCACCGGCTCCCTTGGCCATCAGAAGCAGTAATGCAAACGGTAGAAAAACAAGAACTGCAGGTGACATTGGCTTTTCCTCGTAAGGGTGGCAGAAAAATAACCGACGTTTATTGAAGTCTCTGTATGCTTCAATGTCCTCACTTTAAATTCCTACAAATATTTTTGAAATGATCAAATGCACCAACTTTCTGACTAAAAAGCGCGATGTAGCTTTGTAGTTTTCTGCAAAGCAGCAAAAGCCTCGAAACACCAAAGACTAAATCAAGACACCAACTGTGCCACCATCTCAGCTCGAGATGAAACCTTTAACTTTCGAAACATCCGCTTTAATGCCTGTTTCACTGAGTTCTCCGTAATCCACAGTTCAGTACCAATTTCTTTATTAGTCATCCCTCGGGCAACCAGCTCTGCGATTTGAGCTTCCCGTGGGGTGAGGCAGTTGTTGTGAAACACAATAGGCGCGGGCTTAGCCTGTAAAACAGCCAATCGTGTAGACACATGTAAACAGAGAGCACTTAAATCCGCTAGATTTTCAGTCGTAAACTTGGGGTCCTGGCGATGGCGAGTCACAGCGATGCCGCCCACCAGATGCCCCTGGCTGACAATGGGGCCAACCATAACATGACCATGATCGGCGCGAGGGCAAATCGTTTGCCATACACCAGGGGGCAAGATCACTTCATCATGAACCGCTGCATGATTTTGCATCAAGTAGCGCAGCACAGGATTATGATCCAAGGATAAAGCCTTTTTTAGCAATGGTGGCGTACGGTCATCAAGGGTTGGCAATTGGTCTAGAAAATACAGGTTCCATCGCTTAGCTGCAAAATACTGCCCAACCTCTGCCATAAATACCTGGCTCAGCTCAGCTTCCGTCTGTGCCTGGGCAATTGTCTGAAACAAGCTTTGTAGAGGAGCTTTGATGAGGGGTTCCATGGCACTCACTTTTTGCCGCTAGCCAAAAGTGTACCCGATCGAGGTCTAGGCGTCAGAAAATAGCCGCCTTAGGGTAGAAGTGTAGCAAGCAAAATAATTATGCCTTCATCCTCTTTATCTAAGACGATAGATGCGCTGCCAATGGCTGTTGACACAACTCCGAATCCAAGATTTAGTGTTGTTGGGTTTTATGTCGTAACTGTTGTGTTTAACCTCCTTTTGGGGGTGCAACTGTTGACAGCGGGTGTAGCCTATTTTGAGAATCCTAGCTGGTGGCAAGCCCATGTATGGCTGGTGAGGGGATACAGTGGTTTATCCCTGGTGCTAGTCATGTGGGCCTATGGGGCCGCTTTTTCAAGGCGTATTCGTATCCTGACAGTGAGTATGCCTATTTTGTTAGGAGTTCAGTTTTTGACAATTCATTGGCATCCACCATTTTTGCCAGTTTCATTAGCCATTGTACATCCCTTAGTGGGGTTCTTTTTAGTTTCTGTTTCCTCTACGCTGGTGCATCGGGCATGGCGAATTGTCTCACCGAGAAAAATAGCTGAAATTTAGGCTAGGTAGAAGATTGTCAGATAGTTTCTAGGAGAAAACCATGACTGATTACGCCTGTCCTGATACTCTTGTCGATACCCAATGGCTAGCCGATCACCTGGATGATCCCAACGTGCGCATTGTTGAACTTGCCATGGGCCCAGATCTGCTGGAAAACGCCCATATTCCAGGAGCTGTATTTTGGAGTATTTTTCCTGATTTAAGCCAGCCAGACATGAGTATCCAGCTGGATCAAGAAACCATTGAAAACGTACTCTCACGCTCTGGCATTAGCCCTGAGACAACAGTTGTTGCCTATGGCAGTGACATCGCCATAGGTGGCGTTGTTTTCTGGTTACTGACCCTATTCGGCCATGAAAATGTCAAGGTTTTAAACGGTGGTCATCAGAAATGGATAGCAGAATCTCGCCCAGTTACGACTGAGTTCTCTACGTTTGCACCTACTCGGTATCAGGCTAAACCCCTGAATTCTAAATTGCGTGTTTTACAAGCCGAAGTAGAAACCTCTTTAAAGAAGTCTGATCAAGTCTTGTTGGATGTGCGCACACCTGAAGAGTATCGTGGTGAGATCTTTATAATGAAGCCTCCGGAGGGACAGGAACGGGCAGGGCATATTCCTGGGGCTGTGCATGTGGAACATACCGATACGGTTAATGATGACGGCACATTTAAATCATTTAATGATCTCAAGCATCTCTATAGCCAACGGGGCATTACACCGGATAAAGAGGTGTTTCCCTACTGTGCCATTGGTGGGCGTTCGGCGTTTATCTGGTTTGTGTTGAAATACTTGTTGGGGTATCCAAATGTACGTAATTACGATGGCTCATGGAATGAGTGGAGCCGCTTGCCGGGTATGCCAACAGAGCCGACCCTGATGTAGACATCTATATATCTATACTTGAGGTTGGAGATCCGATCAACGATGATCTTGCTGCCCACCGATTCGGCTGGATTCGGTGGGCAAGAGGGATGGTTCTGCACAATGGCCATGGGCTACGGTAAGGTGGCAGTATTCAGCTACCAGGCAGTTAGCCTCTAACCATGGAAGCTGGAGCTGGAGCTGAGCTGTTGCTGGTTGACTGAGCTTGATAATCGGCAATTTAGCCCAAATCCCAGAGATTGATGGAGATTTTTAAGCGATGGCCAACTACGTCTATATTGCAACCAGCCTCGACGGATTTATCGCTACACCCGACGGTGGTGTTGATTGGCTTGACGACATCCCCAATCCTGATCAGAGTGACTTTGGCTACGGTGAGTTTATCAAGCGTGTCGATGCCATTTTAATGGGACGAAACAGTTTTGAGAAGGTTCTCTCATTTGGTACTTGGCCCTATGAAAAGCTGGTTTTTGTTTTGAGTAATCGCTTAAAGCATGTTCCTGATAACTTAGTAGACAGTGTGGAAATTGTCAGTGGCAACGATCTCAAAACACTGGTTGGACAGTTGGATAAACGTGGGTACCACAATTTGTATATTGATGGCGGTCGCACCATCCAAAGTTTCCTGGCGGAGGACATGATTGATGAAATGATTATCACCAGAGTCCCTGTCTTACTAGGCGATGGCATTCCACTATTTGACAAACTTATAAATAAACTGCAATTTAGGCATAACAAGACTGAGCTATTTAACAATATGCTGGTGAAGAGTGCTTACAGTCGCATTAGAGCATGATTTTTGTAGTAAGGAGCAAGCCATAAATAACATCCAAACGTAACTGTTGAAGAGACGTTCCAGGGAACGTCTGTACATTCAAAATTTGGAAGTTAATTGATTTTGCTTTCCAAGCATATATTCGTTTTGTAAACTTGCCATCTTTTCGGGTTGAGACGAGTATTTAGGAGCGTTTCCACAAATATCTCTATTTCTGTCGAGATCGATATTTTACAACCTTTAAATTTAGAAAAAGATCCGTATAACAAACACATACACAAATTAGGTGTTGTTAGCTTGAGTGCAAATCAACAGTTTATAGCTATGGTTTTCAACCATAAAACCCTTGTCAATAGATAACTCCTTGACTTGTCAATAGATCATTCCCTTACTAAATACCTTGTTATGTCAACTCTTTTTTTGAAATCGCTCTTGAGTAGTGGCATTGCTTCCATTGCTTTGCTTTCGTCTGGCCACTCTGCCCTGGCACAATCGACCGATTTTAGCCAGGCTAAACAGCTGGCAGATATTGCATTTGGCTATGCGATCGCAAACCAGCCCAACAAAGCTATTCCCCTGCTGGAGCAAGCTGCTACATACGCAGGAGGAGACTGCTTTGAAAGCAACGCATGGTTAAAAATCGGGGTGGGTTATCGAGCCGTAAACCAGTCCAGTAAAGCCGAAACATTTCTAACTCGGGCAGTGGAGACTGCTATCGATCACACCGAAGGAAAATGCGCCTCTAGTGGTACATCGCCCAGTGAATCAATGCTTAACCGGACGGTTGAATATGCTGAAGCGGGCCATTTAGAGTTAGCTGTGCACCTGGTTCAACAGGTGCAGGCTTGGTCACACCCCCTGGCAATGGCAGAGATTGCGGCAGAGTATGAGCGAGCCGGTCAACCACGGCAAGCACAACAAATGATTGCCCAGGCTGTTGCTGAGATGAAGAAGTATGAAAATGAAGACTTGGTGGATGTCGTCACTGCTAACCAACTATTTTTGGCAGCAACAGGTCTGTTGATCCTTGAAGAGCAGAAAGATCTGGCAAAATTGGTCATAGAAAAGAGTGAAATACTCTCTTTCCTCGAAGATAAGGGTACCGATGTTCTTGAAGATGACTTTGAAACCTACCAGGTGCTAGGTTTAGCAAGACTGTTAATCGAAATTGACAAGACGCAACAAGCACTCGCTGTTTTAGACGCAACGAGACCGACTATTCAGCCTTCGCCAAGGTTTCCTTTAGATGAGGCCCATAGCTGGATCGATTTAGCACAGTTATATAGCAAGCTGGGCAGTGATCAAGCCGAGAGTACCTGGGAAAAAGCCAGAACAATTGTAGAGCAAATGCCTAATGCCTCTACTAAGTCATCGGCGCAGCGTGCGCTGGTACAAGCATACTCAGAGTCAGAAGACTTTGAGCGAGCCCTGGCTTTGGCAGAGACCATAGAGAATGTTAGTGCACGACAACGGGCCTATGGGGCCATTGCGGTGGCCTATGCTAAGGCTGGATTGGTGGAGGATGCCAATAGCCTTGTGGAGTCCATAGGGACGCCTGACTTTGCTAAACGAGAGGTGATCCGTACCTATTTGGAAACTGAACAGTATGCTGAGGCTGAACGCCTGGCCAAGCAATCTGACAGGTTAGATTTCCTGCCCCAGGTTGGCAGCGCCTATTGTAGGATGGAACTACCGGAGCGTGTGGTGCCTTTGTTTGAGTACTTGAGCGAAACAAACTCTCACCCTGTAACTTGGCTCCGTCAGTGTACGGCCACTGCATTTGCAAGACAAGGACAGTTTGATCAGGCCATGGAAGTGGCGCAGACCGTGACCGGACCGGAGACTAAGGCTGCTGTGCTGGTTGCGATCGCAGCCCAACATACCAACCCATCCAACCATTCAGCCTGGGGCCGGTTTGTACAACGGTTGCCCTATCCCCTGCGCGCCTGGTTAAGCCCTGCTGAAACCCAGGAAGCCGTTGACATACTTGACCAAGCCCTGGCTCTAATTCAAACAGATTCCTAGCTCGTAGCCAGTATGCCGACGATGACAGGTCTTTGACCGTGACAACCTTTGTCGCGTCGCTGTTCTAGCTGTACCGTAACAGTTCTTGCCCAGGTCCCCTCTAATATTATTGTCAGTCTGAAATGTTTTGAGATGTTTTGTGATTAACTGCAGTCAGGTCGTAAAGAATCCACCGACGACTTTCATGGGATTATCTTGCCTGAGCTAGAATTTCATGACGATTTATCACTGTAAAGAGGGTTTTTCATGAGTGCAGAACACGGATTGGGGACAAAGTGTCTACATGCAGGTCAAGAGCCTGATCCCACCACCATGGCTCGCGCTGTGCCCGTCTATCGCACTACCGCCTATGCCTTTCGGGATACTGAACACGCAGCTAACTTGTTTGCCCTGAAAGAACTGGGCAATATCTATACGCGGTTGATGAATCCTACCCAGGATGTTTTAGAAAAGCGGGTTGCTGCCATTGAAGGTGGAGCTGCAGCCCTGGCCGTGGCGTCTGGAACCAGCGCTATTTTTTATAGCATTATTAACATTTGCCAGGCTGGGGATGAAATTGTTTCCGCTAATACGCTGTATGGCGGGACCTACACCATGTTCAAGGACATCCTGCCCCAGTTTGGCATCAAGGTGAACTTTGTCGATCCCCGCAATCCAGAGAATTTCCGGTCCGCGATTACGGAGAAGACCCAGCTGGTGTTCTGTGAAACGGTCAGTAACCCAGGGTTAGAAGTATCGGATTTAGATGCGATCGCTGCGATCGCCCATGAAAATGGCCTGCCCCTTGTTGTTGACAGTACCTTTACAACACCTTATTTAATTCGCCCCATAGAACATGGTGCCGATATTGTGATCCATTCCCTAACCAAGTGGTTAGGAGGCCACGGCACAGGCATCGGCGGCATCATGGTAGACTCCGGCAAATTTGACTGGACCTCCGGCAAGTTTCCCCTCATGAGTGAGCCAGACCCCAGCTACCACGGTTTGCGATATGCCCATGACCTGGGCCCCTTGACCCCGATCGCCTATACCCTGCGCATGCGGCTTGTGCCCCTACGTAACCTAGGAGCCTGCATTTCCCCAGATAATTCCTGGATATTCCTCCAAGGTATAGAAACCCTGCATTTACGCATGCAGCGCCATTGTGAAAATGCCATGGCCGTGGCCGAGTTTCTGCAACAGCATCCCTCTGTAGAGTGGGTGCGTTACCCTGGCCTAGAGACCGATAAAGCCCACTCCACTGCTAAACGGTATCTGAAAAATGGATTTGGAGCCATGGTTGTCTTTGGTATCAAAGGGGGGGCTGACGCAGGCAAGAAGTTCATTGAGCAGCTGACGTTATTCTCTCATCTGGCAAATGTAGGGGATGCGAAAAGTCTGGCCATTCATCCATCCACAACAACCCACTCGCAGCTGTCAGAGTCTGACCTGCAAAGTGCCGGCATCGCTCCCGAACTAATCCGTCTAGCCATTGGCATTGAGGACATCGATGACATTATCGATGACCTCAAACAGGCCCTAGCCGCATAGAGGACATGCACCTTGATTACGAAGGTGCATCGGACTATCCTCCCCTTCATAAGGGGAGGTGTACACACAAGTGCTCGTCAATAGCCTTTACGATTGCCTCACCCCCTCTAACTCCCCCTAAAGCCCTCCGGGCATGGGTTAAAGCCTAAGGTAAGGGGGAGGACTGGAGCTTCCCCCCTTGGTAAGGGGGGATTGAGGGGGGTAGTGCAGGAGATTGAGGTTCAACATGAGATGTGTATACACCGTAGCCCCTTACCAAGGGGGGATTGAGGGGAGGTAATGCAGGAGTCTGAACTCTCTGCCGAGATGTGCGTACATCGTAGCTCTTAAAGGGAGGATTAAAGGGATTAAAGGTAGGGCTGATTCATTTTTCCGTTTGCAGGAAAGCATGTAAATAAAGTAGTTTTATAAGAATGTCTTGTTTCTTCTGCGCAATCTAAACATTAGTCCCATGGCTTAACACATCAACTACTCAAGCCTCCGTCATCCCCTTTCAACTCTTCTCTCCCATCGCTTACCTAATGAGTATTGGCTCAGTCCAGACCAAGTTTTTCCACCTAGACAAACCTTTTCCTTTAGATTCAGGAGAATCTTTTGACGCCGTCACCCTGGCCTATGAAACCTATGGCACCCTCAACAGCGATGCCAGTAATGCCATCCTGGTTCTACATGCCCTAACGGGTAGTCAGCATGCCGCTGGTATCAACAAAACATTACCAGGGGCGGAGTCCCTGTGGACAGATGACTGTGTTGTTGGCTGGTGGGACACCTTTATTGGCCCAGGTAAGGCCCTGGATACAAATCGTTATTTTGTTATCTGTGCTAACTACTTGGGGGGGTGCTATGGGTCAACAGGGCCACGCTCTCTTAATCCACGCACGGGTAAGCCCTACGGCAGCCAGTTTCCCCAGGTGAGTGCCTGGGATGTGATCCGCAGTCAGCTACAGTTGCTGGATTTTCTGGGTATTGACTGTTTGCATGCTGTGATTGGTGGGTCAATGGGCGGTATGCTTTCGATTTTGTTAGCCACCCGCTGCCCCCACCGGGTCAAGAATGTTTTGCCCATCGCAACCGGGTTAGAAACCACTGTGCTCCATCGGGTCCATAACTTTGAGCAAATTCTATCAATTCGTAATGATCCCAAATTTCAAGGCGGCGACTACTACGATACAGAGCCACCCAAAGAAGGGTTGTTATTAGCTCGGATTATTTCCCATAAAACCTTTGTGTCACTGGCCATAATGGAAAAACGGGCTCGGCAAGAAATTACCATAGACCAGCCCATCGGGCAGTTTTACGAACTATCTAACCCGATTGAGTCCTATATGTTCCATCAGGGCAAAAAATTTGCAGAGCGATTTGATGCCAATAGCTATCTGCGCATTATGGATATGTGGCAGCGGTTTAGCCTCAATGCACAACAGCCAGCCTTATTTGAAAAATGTGCCCACCAGCAGTATCTGATTTTTAGCGTCGATTCTGATGTTTGTTTTTACCCAGAAGAACAAAAGGTCATTGTCAGGGCCTTGAAAGCAGCCCAGATGAATGTGAAACACATCACAGTGCATTCTGATAAAGGCCATGATTCCTTTTTGCTAGAGCCAGATCTCTATGCGCCGTATATCCGGTTTGTTTTGGATTGAGACCATGCCACATTTTTAGGGCAATAGGCTGCGAGAACCTGATCAGCTCCGTGGTCTGTACTTATAAAAATGCGTTTTCTCTAATTTTCCATAGTTTGGATCAGATGGATTATTAAAGTAATCCCAAACCCATCGTTGCACTTCAAATGCAGTAATCCTATTTTCTCCCTGGGCTTTCTGATTATGAACATCGCCAAATGCTTGGAGTAGGCTGTCGCACTTTTTAACCTTGGCAGTAACCTCCTGATGACAATCTCTAAAGGTTAAACGATAGCGAGTATTCATGGGTGCATAGATAAATTTATGAGTCGGCTCATGCACCTTTTCCCCAGAATCATAATGGGCAATCAGCTTATTGTAGCCAACCATACCTGAGTCGTCATAGCCAGAGAACATTTGGAGAGAAGTTAGTGGGTAATACTCCCGATGCTTCACCCAGATAAATGACATGGTAACAATCAGCACCGAAACTAAAATCGGATAGAAAAATATCCGCTTGGGACGTAAGGTCTCTCCTTTAGGGGAGTTACTCTGGGCAAACTTAAACCAGCCACGCCTATTCAACCAACGACGGATTGCCGTGTAATCATAAAAGATTAGCTGCACCAGAATTAAATCAAAGAAGACAATATTTTGCAGAAAGATAATGCCCACATGCATGGCAGCCATGGCAGCTGGCATGATCCAGCGGGCCCAGCGGGAGAAGAGAACTAAACCATAGGCCAGCTCACCATATATCCCCACAAAGCCCAAAAAGCCAAACACAATGTCAGGGGCATGAACCAAATGTAGGGAAATAGTCCAGTCAGTTTGCAGTGGCTCTAACGTGGTAGAGAGTAGTTTGGCCTTGAGATTCTGGGGGGCCCACCAGTAGAATCCAGAGAAGTAAATCTTACTCAGCCCGGCCTGAATATACGAAACCCCCAAAATTAACCAACAAGCATAGCGTGCCCAAGCATAAATGGGCGCGGGTTCATCGGCGACGGGCACGGGCTCACCGCGCCGCTGTTTTAACCAGCGATCAACCGATAGTGCATCATTACACGGTGCAAAGGAGAGAACGGCCAGCAGGTAAACGGGGAGCAGCCCAGTGTGGTAAAACCAGGTGTACTGTCGTAAAATACCGCCCAAAACCAGATAGAAAAGGGCTCCCAATGGCAGTACCCAGCGAGTCTTCAAGCCGATGGTACCTAAGATCAGTACCAGGGCCGTTATCCACTCAAAAAGCTGGAGGCTGGGCTGATGACGAGAGAACGCCTCAAATCCAGGAATATTGTAGAAATAATCCATCACCCCCATGGAATGACGAATCTCAATTGGCAGGAGGGCGCTGCTAGGCAGATCCTCCATCCACAGGGTCATGAGTACTAGCGTGCCGCAGCTAACAATGCGAATTGCGGCCAAGGATTCGGCAGTGGTTTCGGGAACAAAACGTCGGGCAAACCAGGGGCTTGTGACCAGCCAGGAAACGGCGGCAAATCCCAGGCAAATAAAGAAGCCATTTTCTGCCGACTGTTGCGGTGCAAACAGCCGTTCAAAGGCAACCCAGCCGACTGCGCCCACCACACCTGCTAGACAAATGATTAAGCGAATGTTGCGGGTGGAGATGCGCTCAAACGAAATCCGCTTGAACAGGGCAATGCCGCTGGCTGCCAAGATTACCAGTACCCCAAAACCAGTTAGCTTACGTTTGTTCAGACGCAGATACATGCCCACGGTTTCCGGCGTACTGGGAGCCGCAATTTGAGCGATCTTGAGCCGAGGCACAGACAATACATCCCAGTTCTCACCGCCGTCAGTGGATCGATAGATGGCGGTGTCAACGGCCCCAAAACCAAAGATGGTGTTATCTTCTGCATAGTTTGGAGAAAACTGAAGCGCCCGACCCGCACAGGGAACATGGGTATATCGTGAGAACGCCAGATTGGGATCGCCGATGGCCTTAAATGAATTGCCGCCATCTTCACTTTTGAAGAGACCCCGTCCGCGAACGCTAGCGATCACAGTTTTATCGTTGGCGTAATTGGGGGAGATATCCACCGCTTCGATAAAGGGATTGGCTCCATAGCCTTTACCGTCTAGATGTTCCCAAGTTTTGCCTCCGTCTTCAGTGCGATATAGGCCCTTGCCTGAGGCCACAAATAGGGTCTGATCGCTAGCAACGTTAGGAGAAACAGCTATCTGTGCAAACGGTAGCTCTTCTAAATCAGTATTCTCTGTTAATAGCGACCACTTCTGACCGGCATTCTCACTTTTATAAACACCGCGAATTCCCGTGTTAAAAAGGGTCTGATCATTGGCAAAGTCAGGTGAGATCACCAGGGATGGGGAATCATTGCCCAGTTGCTTGTCTAGCTGGCCGACACGTTCATAGGTTTTACCGGCATCTTGAGACCGAAAAACAAGTCCCTTCTGGTTGGTACTAAAGACCGTTTGATCCGCCTTAAAGTTGGGGGAAACGCCCAAACTGACACCTCGGACTTCCTGACTTAATGGATGCACAGACCAGTTCTGACCACCGTTGGCTGACCGTAGAATTTTAGTGTAGAGAATCGATGAAAAGAGGGTTTGATCGTCGGCGTAGTTACTAGAAAGGGCAATGTCAAAAAAGCGGCGGGGATCTTGCTCACTAGTGGCTGCATCCAAGGGCTTAAAGCTATTGGTAAATAGAGGCAGGTGTAGTCCCTCGTTAATGCTTTGCCAGGTGTTACCGGCATCATTACTGATGTAAAGTTCACCCACGTAGGTTGCGATCGCAACCGTCTGATCCTCAGCAAATGTGGGTGATACCGCCATACTGACTACAGTGCCCAAGGACAGCACCTCTAGCTGCTCCCACTGTTGGCCATTATCTTGACTGCGAAATAGTCCATCAAACCCACCCAAAAACAACGTGCTGTCTTTGGCATAGCCAGGGGAAACAGCCAACTCCTCAAAATGAGGCACCTCCATGTCGTCGGCTTGCTGATCCCGAGTCAATCCCTGGGCCAGGGTAATCCACACCTTCTCTGTAGGATCCCACTGCCACGTACCCGCTTCCCATGTGGATAGCCATAGGTTGCCGTCAGGAGTAAACGCCAGATCCTGAGTGCGCAGATCCAAGAGGCCATCACTTACAGGAGAAAAAGACTTGGCATTATCAGTGGATTGATAAACACCGTCTGACTCAGTACCAACGTAAATGACTGATGGGCTAGCGGCAATTGCTTCAACAATACCGGTGTCTGGTATTTGAGTGAGCGTTGTCCAGGTAACGCCATTATCTTCCGAGCGCCAAATCTGCCCCTGATCATCCCCAAGCAGCAGGAATTGATTCTCTGGATCAAACGCCAATTCAGTGGCTGCAACATTGGCCAATACCATCGACCACTGCTCTCCACCATTGTCTGTGCGGTAGAGACGACCATCATGACTTTGAGTAAAAGCTAGCTGGGCATTCACAGGAGACGCCTCAACCCACTGTAAATCCAGATCATCTAGACCTGCATTAAAGGGTTTCCACGTATTACCACCATCCTTGGAACCATAGATGCCATCTCCAGCTGTTGTCAGGTAGAGAGTTGACTGGTCGCCAGGGGCAATGGCCAGGGCCACTAAAGCCTCATGATTATCCAGACCATTATTCAAACGAAACCAGGTCTCACCCTGATCTTTGGACCGCAGTAGATTTTTACGAACCAGCGCATAGACCGTACTGTCTTGCTCATAGTTGGGCGAAACAACGACCTGTGGAACAACATCATGGGGCCGATGGGCATACGCTGGTGGCACCCCCATGTTCCACGCCACCAGAATTACCAGGAGGCAGAATATCCAGGAAAACAGAGCTTTTGAAATCGTAGAGGACCAGCGAGTAATCATCTCTTGTATTAAAAACCTCGTTATCGAGAACCCCATCAAATTCAAGTCAGAATCTATATCAAGCAACTACGAGAAACCTCAAACGGTTAAATAACTGTCAAGACCCAAAAGTATGACCGTCTAACCAGGAGGTCGATACTAGCTATAAAACTTGATCTAACAGCTTCACTCAACTCTGTAGAGGCTCAGCACCATAGATTCACCGCTAAACGACCAGTCAGGACTTCTAAGTCAGATATCTGTGGACTATCTGCGAGTAATATCCAGAACAGAGTAAACTTTATAAAGATGTAAAAGTACTCATAAAGTACTTACGATGAAGGATACTGCCTACTGAGATGATGGAAACTAATGAGTGGGTGTATTCACATAAAATTTATATTACACACAAGATCTACGTAAATTCTCTACCCCCACCTCACAAGTTGAATAAGACTTAAACATTTGTAACGATGTAGTACAACAGGAATATCAGTAAACAGGGTGAAGCAGGAAGGGGTCATCATGATTGAACATGTCACAATCTAGTCAAAGTGACTAACAATCTGACATAATCTTGTTCTCGGTATATTTCAACTCCAGTGTTAATTGCAGCAAGATAATGGTGAGGTATTGCCACGCAGATTGATAGTGGGAGACTTCATTGAGACAAGATTAATCGAATGCATTTTCCAGTTTGTTGATCCTCCGAGCGCACTTGACATGCTAAAAATTGATCGGTTGTGAGGCAAAGGCTACCCGCGCTGCGGATGATGGGCAACGTTAGCTACGAAGGGACTTGTGGTGCACATGCATAGTGCAGGAAATCACACCTAGGGTTTCAGTATTTTTGCTTGGTTGTAGAGATGGTTTATCAGGAACTCACAATTGCTGATGGTTGTTATTCAGTCAAAGTACGAATTCCGATTATGATTCTAACCTATATTGTAGGTATAACCCAGAAAATATCTAAATATTAGGCATATAACAACCTGTCATGAGATGTAAGATTCAATCGTTTCTAGCCCTTGGCTTTGAGGAAGTTTCTGTTTCAGAAAAAAAAACACGAGAACTCCGAGAAGACATTGGATTTTACAGCACCATTATCCACACTCTACCTGATCTCATATGGTTGAAAGATTCTGATGGCAGGTATCTAGCCTGCAATCATCGTTTCGAAGATTTTTTCGGAGCCTCTGAACAAGAGATACTTGATAAAACCGATTACGATTTTGTGAATACTAAGTTGGCAGACTTATTGCGAGAGTACGACAAAGAAGTATTGCTGACAGGCTCCTCATCCATAAACGAAGAATGGATGACCTTTGCCAATGATGGACACCGCGAGCTTCTGGAAATAAGAAGGCTTCCCATGTATGACAACAATGGGGACCTGATCGGAGTACTAGGTATTGGACGCAATATTACTGCCCGTAGAGAATCAGAGGAAAAACTTCAGAAAAGTGAGGAGCGGTTTGCCCTGGCTATGCGCGGAGCCAACGATGGGCTTTGGGATTGGAACTTAGAAACAAATGAAGTCTATTATTCACCACGCTGGAAAAGCATGCTGGGTTATCAAAATGATGAACTGACCAATGATTTAAATGCTTGGCAAAACCTGGTTCATCCAGATGATAAAGACAGGGTTTTGACAATGGTTCAAGATTACTTAGTCGGTAAAGTTGATTCATTTGATGTTGAAATGCGTATGCAGCATAAAGCAGGGCATGAAATTTTTGTGCTATCCCGTGCATTTCTGGTACATCGTAGTTCTGATGGAAAAGCAGTTCGCCTGGTGGGCACCCACGTTGATATAACAACCCGAAAGAAAACAGAAGTATTTGATGACAAAAATGCCGAAATTCTGGAGATGATCGCCACCGGAAAACCCGCATCAGAGATCTATCCAGAAATCGCATTAATGTATGAAGCACGTCATCCTGGATTACGCTGCTCAATGCTTGAATTACAAGATGGTCGACTCATGCATGGAGGAGCCCCAAGTCTGCCAAAGGAATACTGCGACGCAGTTCACGGTCTAAAAAACGGTCCTAATGTAGGCTCGTGTGGCACATCGACCTATACCGGCAAGCGTGTTCTTGTTGAGAATATTGAAACAGATCCAAAATGGGCTGAAATCAAACATGTGGCTCTTCCCCATGGCATGCGTTGCTGTTGGTCTGAACCGATTAAAAATTCCTCAGGCATGGTATTAGGAGCATTTGGCATGTATTATGACTATCCCGCGCTGCCCAATGAAGAGGAGTCAAACGATCTTAAGTCTGCAGCAAGGCTAGCTGGGATTGTTATGGAGCGAGACCAAGCTCAGAAGCGTATACGAGAATTAGCGTATACTGATGAACTCACAGGGCTTGCCAGTCGTGCTAGCTTCTATCAAAATCTTGAAGCATCGATCCAACGTTCTGATAGAAATATCTCTCGTCTGGGTCTTCTATATATCGACTTAGATAATTTTAAGAGTGTGAATGACAGTTTAGGGCATGATGCTGGCGACCTACTGCTGCAGGAAATTGCCAAACGACTGCAAGCGGTCACCCGTGAAATTGATTTTGTTGCACGCCTTGGTGGTGATGAATTCTGTATTCTTGTGCATGATGTAGATGATGATTATGCTGCTGCCCATATGGCTCAACGTTGCCTTGAAGTGATCTCAAAGCCAGTCGAGCTATCGGCTAGGAAATTCACTCCGGCTTGCAGTATTGGAATTGCTCACTACCCTAATGATGGAAAAGACCTCTCAACCTTAATAAAAGCAGCTGATACTTCACTTTATGCTGCAAAGGAACGTGGAAAAAATCAGTATGCGTTCTATAAGTCTAAGCTGACTCAAAAAGCAGAGTATCAGTTTCGCGTGGAACAAAATTTAAGGGAGGCAGTCGAAAAACAGCAGTTGTCACTGGTTTATCAACCTCAGATTCAGATACTCACTGGCAACATTATTGGTGTTGAAGCATTATCACGCTGGAATCATCCACAATTAGGTCAGATTTCGCCCATCGAATTTATTGCCACAGCCGAAAGAATAGGCATGATTAAGCCCCTGACCGAATGGGTTTTGACAACAGCTTGCAATCAAGCAGTTGCCTGGAAGAAGGCAGGTTTGCCAGCCATTCGCATGGCAGTTAATATTTCTCCCATCCATTTTCTTGATAAGGATTTTGTGTCATTAATTAAGCGTGTTATTGATGAGACAGGAATGGTACCATCGGAACTAGAACTGGAGGTTACTGAGAGTGTTGTGCAGACGGATCAGCAGAATCTCTCAATTTTTCGAGAGTTGAAAGATCTAGGTGTACTACTGGCAATCGATGATTTTGGGACGGGGTATTCATCCTTTGCCTCTCTCAAACACCTGACGGTTGATTGTCTGAAAATTGATAAATATTTCATTAATGATATGCTGATCAATAATAAATCAAGGGTCTTGATTGGCTCCATGATAGAAATGTGCCGCAACCTAGAACATAAGATTATTGTCGAAGGTGTGGAGACTGCGGAGCAATATTATACACTTCAAAAATTTGGTTGTGAGACTGCACAAGGTTATCTGTTTAGCAAACCCGTCAGTTCCGCTGAAATATCAAAACTTCTGAATCGTAATATTCTTAATGGAAGTAGTATGTGGCCTGATGCCATCACCCCTTGACGACTTAGCAATGACTGCAAAGAAATAATTGGCAATGCTCCCGGCTGTGATGGTCTAACTCCTTTTCCAGAGTTCTATAGAAAATATAGTGTTGCTGATCTCCGGAAGAATTTAATTTGGAAAATACCAGTGTAGGACAATCTTGTTAGATCGATCTTGTTAGATCGATTCATCCCCTAAATCAACAACGGCAACAATACAAAGACACCTTGATAGTCCATGGCAAGACGTTCTAAGCAGGTCATGGGTAATAACTCAATGCCATAAACTTTTTGTATCATGCATACTACACAATGTATCTGAAATGGATTTGTGTATTTTTGTAGTTGCCCTTTTTCTCTAATACTCCAATGCTATGGGTCGACGACAAGGGCTTCCCTGAATTTGAAAGGTATGAATCATGACTGAATAAAGCATTGCACTTTGCGGCGATTGCTTACCTGAAGCATCTACCTCTCAATGACATGCTAAGTTTCAAAGTAGCACGGTTGTGAGTACGGTCTTGTATGGTTATTCGGCTTTCTTTAAAGAAGGCCGAACAATTTCAACGTGTACTATATATAGTACATTTACGTACACAGGCCCCATGAGACTCATCCTTTCCGCATTAATCGCCTCGCAGTTGCTTTCGGGGATTGCGATCGCGCAGAACCAGCCCCAACTCCAGCCGGATCAACAGCAACCAGAATGCGATCCGCACTACTCCGGTGCCTGCATCCCGGTTTACAAGACGAGGGCGGATGACGTTGATTGTGGGGAGATCGAAGACAGAAACTTTACCGTGGTGACCATCGGCGAGGACCCACATCGGTTGGACGGCGATAAGGATGGGGTGGCGTGTGAGGGGTAGAAGGTTAGATGCGAAAACGAGGATGAAGGGCCGCATTAGCCATGCAATGTAGGCGCAAATCCTGAGCAATAGTACCCAAGAGGGTACTACACAACCCAATCAGGTCTGGGAAAATGGTTCCACTGCAGGGTAATGAATCATGGGGCCTCTATCAAAATACTGGGTAATTTTGAGAATCGATCCTGGTGGTGAAGGACGTGGATATAAGGAACAGGTGCTGCCTCTAGCGTCTGAGTTCTTCCAAGCGGAGCTTGCTGACCTGTTCGAATCGACGGTGCCAGCTGACCGATCCGTGCGAACGAGTGCGTCAGTGCAGGTGCTGGCTGATGCGCCAGTGCAGGTGCGATCGCAACCCCTGGTTCAAAAACATCGCACTATTCAGACGTTACTCCATCGCCAATTTACAACCCAGTCCTCTGCCGTATCCCTACAGAAGCGAGCCAAAGCTGGCCTGTGCCTGCGGGGATATGTCTCCTATGCCATTGTGGCGGAGTGCAAAGTTCTAGCAAGCAAGTTTGCTGCCACAGGACAACTCTCCCATAAGGATCTGCTGCCCTACGTTCTCGATGATGATGGGGAAATCCAAATTGTGCTAGACCAAGACCCGAAACATCAACTGGTGCTCAACGGTAGCGGTAAGCCCCAGCCCTCTGCTTATCAGAGATTTTCAGTCGAAGCCCTGCGCAAGTTTAATCCCAATGGTCAACGGGTCGCTAGCTTAGACAACTGGATTCACCTGCAAGTTCGTCAAAATCAAGACCTGAAGACTGTGTTGTCAGAGCGAGGATTTTACAAATTAACTGACTGGGCATTACTCAATCGAGCCCGCCAACCCCAGTTAGAGAGTTTTTCCCCACACCAACGCCACATTATCAATGCTTTTCATGCTGTCTACCGTCGCGATCGACGCCAGCAACGACACAATCATAAATCTTGCCCAGCCCCAACCCCGACCCAACTCAACGAAATGCAACAACAGTTGCAAGCCCAGGGAATCACCATTAACCTATCGAAGCTGATTACAGAACTTAGGCAGATTGCCCAGACCCTGCGTCAGTATGCCATCTGGAGCAAAAACGGTGCGCCTCAATCAGAATCGTTAGAGGCCGCCGATCCGTATTCTGGTCTGCAAAGAGAGTTTTGTGATCCTCATTCAACAAACGATCTTGACCATATCGCTCAGCAAGAACTGAGGGAGTTCTGTGCTCAGCAACTGATCGAATGTTTGGACTGGGCCATCAATCAAGGCATTCGTGAGCATATTCAAAGTTTGCATCAGCGGCCAAGATACACCATATTTGCATCCAAGGTGACTGCCATCTTAAAGCTGGTTTACTGTCAGGGACAATCTCAAAGTAAAGTTGCGGATCTATTAGGCATGAAAAATCAATCACAAGTAAGCCGTGTTCTCAATCCCACCACACTGCTCAATCGCGTGCGTTATTGGACTGTGGATCATTTCTTTAAAGTACTTTCGACAAAGGTCAGTAGTCTAAATCTGGCAGCCCTATCGACAGATCCAGACTACTTGCAGAATTTAATGCAGCACATCGAAGCCTTTGTCGATGCAGAAGCGTTCCAAGTAGCGATTGCAGAAATCAAAACGGCCAAAAACCGTTCAATGAATAGTCTGTACGCTCAACGGTTGCGTCACTACCTAGAAAACTAGCAAGGAGTTCAGAAGATGCCGTGTTCTTCGATTGATTTTAATGACTTGAGGCTGGTAGCACCGGAAGTCATTGACCTGGAGCCAGATTATTTTAATCGGGCCGTTCATGTGAGCGACCAGGTCCTTGGAGAAAGCTGTCAGTGGCAAACCTATTTGAATGCTCTAGGACTCCAAGGATTTATCCAATGGATTGCTGAGCAAGAGTCAAGTATTGTTGTCAATCAGGAGAACTGTTCTCTTTTACAACCCGAGTATGCTGGTGCGATCTCAGCTGTTTGTAATCTGAGGATCGGTGGCTTCAAACTGTGCTTACTTGCCGCTGAGAATTTATTGAACGAGACGATCTCAATACCTGCAGCAGCGATCGATTTGCCTGAATTCTCAGCCCATTTCTATGTCCTCACTGAGGTTCAAGAAGAGCAAAAACAAGTTGTTGTGCGAGGCTATGGTCGTTATGATCAACTTGTGAGCTACCGACACCTTATTAATTTATCGGCTGACAAGCGCTGGAATTATGCCTTTCCCTTATTTCTGTTTGATACAGAACCCAATCACCTGTTGTTTAATGTACGCCTTCTAGATCCTACGGCGATGGCATTGTCAGGTGTGCTCCCCAAGCCCCCCTTACCCACCATCACCCAGATCGATCTCAACACTATTCTGTCCCAACCCCATTCATCTCAACAATGCCTCTGGCAACTCCTCCCCTGGGCAAAAGGCGCTTCACTTCTACAAAGACCTGAGTTGCTAAGAATGCTCCACCAATGGCAACAATCTCCAGAACAACCAACATCCCAACGTATCCACATCACCGAAATCTTTACCCTTTTGACCCAGCAGACGATTAACACGGCCCAATGGCTGAGTGCAGAGTTTGACGAATTATCCCAGAGCCTGGGTTGGTTCTCTAACCAAGTGTTAGCAGCAGCACCTGAGTTTCGCTCAGCCGATAGATTTAAGGTGGCCATAGACGAACTCAGATATCAAGGTATGGAGATGCCGTCTGAGTTGCGGCCTATGTTCCAAACGGTTGAATGTGACGGTGATCTCTTGCAGCTGTGTGCAGCGACTTGGGCATCAGTCACCCCCGATCCAAGTCCACACTGGACCTTATTATTAATTTTGCGAAACCAAATGGGGGATTTTTTGCCCGATGGCCTCAAGCTCCGCGTTGCCGATCTGACAGGGACCCTGGGTGAAGAAGAAGATGCCCTAGATACTGAGTTTGTCTACGTTCGGGTGAATGCTACCCAAAACACAAAACTTGTGGCAACGATTGTTTCACCGACCGGGCAAATATTGCCAGCAGAGTCCTATAGTTTTGATACCACTGCCATTGCCATAGAATAATAAGTAAAAACGATAAGTGACTTATTTTAAGAAGCTTACTGTTTTGCGACTCTTTCCTGGATTGACCCTTGATAGAGCATGCTGGCAGATTGATAACGTCTATGTTTATTCCTGGTTTATTCCTGAATTTCTCACCTAAAGTGAAATGCGTACAGCGTTTGAATTAAAGATCTGGCATCGGCAAGATAAACAATCTTGTACTTTTTTATTGCTGTGGGATAATCGCAAAAAACACCTCAACGCTAGTCTGCCATCCTCTAAAGATATCGAAAAATGTTATCAGCGATGGCGACGCTGGTACTACAGATTTTATCAGTTAACGTCCCCACCCCACCCCAGCAATAGTGGTCGCATTAATCCAGGTTCAGGTGATCTAGCCCATGACCTGATGGCAGCAGAAAAAGAATTAGTTCAAGCGCTTCAACGCTGGTTAGGCGCGGTGGAATTACGCGCTATTCAGCAGCAGATTCGAGATGAGGTAATACGACTGACGCCCGCCCATCCAAAATCCGAAAAAGCAGTCTTGGAACAGTCGGGCGTGGATATTTTCCTGGCCTGTGAATCTGATGAGATGGCTAGGCTGCCTTGGGAGGCATGGGCATGGGCATTGGGTTCTGAGATTATTCGCCCTGGCTCACTACGCATCATCCGTACAGTCATGGATGAGCCTGGCGGCAGTTGGGTGAAACCATCACGATTGGGTAAGCCTCGTATCCTCACTGTTTTAGGCGATGATCCTGGGTTGCCATTGCAGGAGGACTGGAAGGCAGTGCGATCGCTTGCACCCATTGCCACTATCGAACGATTTCTCTGGCAACCCAAGGATAGTGCTACCAAAATTAAAGAAAACTTTGCCGCTAAAATCTGTGAGAACCGCGGCTGGGATATCTTATTCTTTGCTGGTCACAGTCATGAAACCACTGTGACTGGGGGACGTATAGCCATTGCTCCCAATATTTCCTTATCCATTAGCGAAATTGAAGAATACTTGACTCAAGCAAGGGAAAATGGGCTACAGCTAGCGATTTTTAACTCTTGTAGCGGTCTGAGCATTGCTGATTCCTTGGTTGCATTGGGACTGCAAGTCGTCGTGATGCGCGAACCCATCCGTAACGATGTAGCCCAAAGTTTCCTCAAACCTCTCTGTCAAGAGTTAGCAGCCCACAGTGATATTCATAGGGCGCTGCTAACCGCTAGTCATCATCTTCAATCAGCTGAAAAATTTGCCTATCCTTCTACTTATCTGATTCCATCATTATTTGGTGTTTCTGGAGTAGAGGCCTATCGCATTGAGCCGTTTGGTTGGAAACGTCAACTTCAGCAATGGTTACCCACAAAGCAAGAAGCTCTCCTAATTGCAACCGCCATATTTCTGAGTTCCGTATCTTCTATTCAGTCAGACCTTCTGGATAGACGGCTGTGGATGCAGTCGATGTACCGAGAGCGCACCAGTCAAACTGAAAAGAATGACGCTCCGCCTATACTCCTGATTGCCATTGATCAAGAATCTATTAATAGGGCTGATAAAGAAATAGACGGTTTTCAACTTCATCCAATGGATCGTGAATACCTTGCTCAATTAATTCAGCAGTTATCAGGCTCATCTATCCAAGTAATTGGTATCGATTATCTTCTAGATACGCAGGAACCCAGAGAAGACAAATTGGTGGATAGTATCCATCAAGCAATAGTGCACCATAATACTTGGTTTGTATTTGCAACTAGAGAACGAGATTCCCTGCGGCCACGTGACAGTATCGCAGACCCTCGGTGGAGCTTACATGGTGATGCCTATGCTCGATACTGGCAAGTTAAGCTGCCTGATGATGAAACCTGCGCTCAAACATGCCCTTTTGCCTATACGTTGGCACTCGTCGATACGTTAAGCGAAAACTCTCAACTTAATCCTCCCCAACCTAATTTAGAGAATAAAGCTGATTTACAGCAACAAATACATGATTTTCTTGATACAGCCAAGAACGATGAACCTAGTGACATCAGTGCTTTTTTAAAAATAGTTCGTTCACCCTTCAATTTACCGCTTATTATTGACTACTCCATTTCACCAGATCAGATTTACCAGTTGATTCCGGCTTGGAAGTTTTTGACCTATTCAGAAAACCCAAAAACGTTCAACTCAAAAATTGCAATTATCGCGTCTGGTGGATATGTGGATGCTAGCGATAACCATCCTCCATTACCGGCTCTGACCTACTGGTGTAACTCAAAATATCGAGAAACAGATATCCAGAGTGATTGCCCTCAATCATTTACTGGTGGCGAACTTCATGCCTACACAACTCACCATTTATTATCATCCTATCAAGTAGCTCGTATCCCAGACTTATGGATGATTCTTATGGCATCACTACTAGGAAAATGGGCAACCCTAACGTTAACTCAACAGCAAGCCCATCAACGTCAAAAATGGCTATTTGCATTATCAATCACGACAGGGCTTTATGGATTTTGGGGATTACAGGCTTATATCTGGGCTAATGTTTTGATTCCTCTATTATTTCCATCCAGTGTATTTTGGATTTATGTCGTTGGGATTACTCAGAAAAAGTAACCTAAGTCCCCTTAACAATATGCTACTTTTTACTACTTTCTAGGGGGCAAACTGCATAAGCATTATCTGCCCACACTTATATGATTGTAGTAGTATTCCGGCTATTCCTTATTCTCAATCATCAATCTATTCTGTGAGTTCCTTGGGAGGGAATTAGAAAATGTCTCAGTCCTTAATGAATCAAAGATCTCAAGATGATGATCATGATGGTGAAAAGCCATGGGTCACTCGAAACACAAAACCCAATGACTCTGTTGATGGCTCAGAGGGGAAGCGAAGATCCCATGACAATGATCGTGATGGGGAGAAGCCATGGGTCCCTCGAAACAGAAAGTCCAATGACCCTGTTGATGGATCAAAGGATAAGCAAAGGATGTTTAAACTACCAATCTTTAAAGACGACGAAGATGTATGGGTTACTCGATTAGTTGCTGAACAGTTTGTGGATGACTTAGGCAAAGGTAATTACACGAGAGCCTGGAAAAACTTAGTGTCCTCTAAAGAAAGTGAGTTCTCTTCAGACATACTTAAGGAACAATGGGAAGAGCACACTAAAAACAAAGGTCGGTTCAAACAGAGAATTGGGTCAAAACTCGTGGGTCAAACTGTTAACGGAAAAATTGTGCATGTTACCATTAAGTTTGAAAATCCTGATAATGAGATGGATTTCATCGTAACGATTAGCAAGAACATGGATGAAGGATACAATAGAGTCTTCGAATGGGATTTCAAAATGTAGTCTTCTTAGAATGTTCTGCTGGAGAAATGTAGCCTTAAACTCTGTAGCTGGAATCTTGCCAACCATTACTCTTTAAGGCTTATTTACTTTAAAAAAGTATACACAAGACTTCTCTTAAGTTAGTTGGGGGATAAACGGTTGTGTATGCTTTTTTGATCGTTTATTCAATCCCTCCTTATGGGAGGGACTATCCCTATGGGAGGGAGCTTGAAACCGAAGAAATATAGCTTGACGCACATAGTTCAGGCCTGGCTAACTGCATAACCTCAAAATCCGTACATCTACTGATATATGGAGCTGTGATGTAGCAGCTGTGCGGATATAAACAGAGGGTCTGCTAGATGGATACTTTCATAGAAGCACTTAAAAATCTGAAAGCTCACGGTGGCCATTTCAATAGTATTTTGGTGAAGGGAGTGCTTGAAGGGCTTATGGATGGCGTTTTGATTTTGACTCAGCAGAGCAAATTTCTCCATGTCAACAGCAATGCTCAAAAAATTATCGAGAGGTTGACTCAGACTCAAAATCAATTTCAAATCCTGGGGCAAGAACTGCGACGGATCTATCAGGCTATTGTTGATGGGTATAAGTTATATCCTGACAACCCTGTGGTGATTGAATCTGAAATTAGGGATGGGGATGACAATATTCTACGGATTCGAGCGCGACTCTTGCAGTTAGATGCCTATGAACAACCTCTGGTTTTGATTGTCTTAGAAGACCAAAATCATTCTATCCATAGTCTGGCAACTACTGAGTCAAAAAAGTATGGTTTAACACCTCGCGAAACTGAGATTTGGTTGCTTAGGCGCGCCAACCGTAGCTATAAAGAGATTGCAGCTGAGCTATACATTAGTCTCAACACGGTTAAAAAGCATGTGAAAAGCATCCGCAGCAAACTCAAGTTTTATCAATTTCAACAAGATTCAATAGCAAGCTAGTAGTACGATGTTGACACCAGTCAGTTGTTGAGGAGATTTATCAGCGATTGTTTAGCATTTAGATGTTTAGCATTTAGATGTCTAGCATTTAGATAATAGTTTTGCCTCCGTCTGCCACAATGGCAGCACCATGAACAAAGTCGGCATCGCTGGTGGCTAAAAATAAGGCGACACGGGCAATATCGCTGGGTTTACCCAAACGTCCGGCAGGAATTGTAGCGATGGTGGCTTTCTCTTCGGCAGCAGGATCATGACCCAAATTAAACTCCGTATGGATCATGGGTGTGTCAATGGGACCCGGACAAATAGCATTAACGCGAATATTCTGAGCTGCCCACTCGGTGGATAGTGCTCGGGTTAAGGCGAGCACACCACCTTTGGTGGCACAGTAGCCGCTATAGAGAGGTTGACCCACTAAACTTAGCTCTGATGCTATGTTAATGATGATTCCTCCATCTTGAGTCAACATTTGAGTGATGGCATGTTTGCAGCCAAAGAAGACACCTTTGAGGTTGACCCCCAAGAGTTTGTCTAGGTCGTCTTCGGTGGTTTCTGTAATGGGTTTTAGCATAGAGATGCCTGCATTATTGAAGAGAATGTCGAGACGACCAAAATTCTGAACTGTTGCTGCGATCGCACCCATCACCTGCTCTTCGTCACTGACGTCTACCCCCAGCCCCAGGCATTTACCCCCAGCTGTTTCAATCACTTCCTGCGTTGTCTGGGCTGCATCTGCATTCACATCAACCGCCACAACAGTGGCACCTTCACGAGCAAAACATTCAGCAGTGGCACGACCAATCCCAGACCCAGCACCGGTAATCAAACTTACCTTTTTATACAGTCGCATGTACTCGCCCCTTCTTATGCTCTGTCCAGGTAAATTTTAAGACAGATGCGGTACGTAGGCTGGCAAGCTTAAACATCAGTGATTACTCACTGATGTTTTGACGATGATCTAACGTTAGGGCGTTGCTGAGTCTCAGTCGGGTGTGGTCTTGAAGAGGGGCGGATTAAATCTCATGCTTCGATTGAGTCATGGGGTAAATCAGCAATGGCAACAATGGAAAACTTAACATTTGGGATATGAAATGTCCTACGGCGAGGCATGGCGGACGCCGTGTGGTGAGTCGCCACCCACCCCATCAAGGCTCAAATGTCTGTTGTTCAGGAGACGAGCGAATACCTAAGCTTGTTTGTCGGATTCCACCAGTGCATCTGGACAATAGTCGGCTAAGAAGGGAGTGCGATAGCCATCCTGAGACCACAATATGGGGTAATGGCTTTCGTCAAGGTCTAAACTTCCTTGCTGACGGTAGCGTTCAAAAATATAGCCATCTCCCATGCCAGGTAGTTGAAACCGGGCATGACCGGCTAGAGAACTGATGGCCAGACTGCGGCGTGTTTTGCTGCCGCTACGGTTTTGACCCGATCCACGCCACAGATTGCCGTGGAGAAAGAGGGCACTGCCAGGGGGTAAAACAATGGGAACAATCTGGGGGGATTCTACACCTGCTTGTTTTGCAGCTTGCCAAAGGGGCTCGCGATAATCCTCACGGGGAGCGTGGAGAACGCGGATCTTATCGGTGCAGTTCCAAAAATGGGAACCAGGCACAATTTCTAACGAGCCGGTTTCCATGGCAACATCGCTTAAGGCGATCCAGCAGGTAACGGTAGCTGGTGGAGCAATGGCTGTGGTGTAGGTATTATTGCGATGGAAATAAACTTCGGGAGCATTGGGAGGCTTGATCCAGCAGGTATCAAGGCCATAGCGGGCCGAGGTCCAACCCATGAGGGAGGCGTTGAGTTGGGCAATTTTGGCAGATAGGGTAAAGCTGGCAAGGGTGCGATCGCAACGCCATAATCCAGTCATCTGCTGGGTAGCATTGGGCTGGCTTACTCCCGGACGACCATACCATTCGTCAGGAGAAGCTCCGGTCTCAAACTGAGTGTTAAAAAGAGAATCGAACCGTTCAACAATTGTTGCAATTTGTTTAGCAGTCAATAGATTATCTAAGATAAAATATCCCTGCTGATGAAATTGTTTGATCTGAGTAGGCGTAATTTCTAATGGAGAGAGTAATTGCCCTAGGGCATCTGGATTTAGGGTTGCAGACTGCATAGCTAATAATTCTCTAAAAACGGAGTGTGATAACCATCCTCATACCAATTAATTGAGAGAACTGAAAAGACGTTGCATGCAACGTCTGTGCATCCAATAGTGGAGCCTAACTAATTTTGGTTCCTTAGTAGTTCAGGGACCTTTGGTCAGTGAGGTCTTTCCCTAAAAGTAGGGATTACCTATGCTATCGACGTATGATGCCCAGAGTATGCAACGCAAGGTCTGGGGAAGCTGTATTCATTATTACTGAAATAATACTGAAATGCTCAAAGATGAATAACGTTCAAAGATTCAATGGTAACAACAGATACAGATCTCTCTGGTACGACCAAACTCCCCTACAGATAAATGCTGAGTGTATGGATACCTGTAGGGGGTGCATTAATGTTTAGGATGGTGCAGCAAACGGCTGTTGGCGCAGTCTCTCCTTTGGAGATAGGCATTAGTGGCTTGCTATATATCGCTTATGATGGCTGACGGTAGTCTGCTCAGAGGTTTGATGGGGTTGGATCAAGCCATAGCCACCATGATTTCGTTCATAGAGCACGTTAATCTCTCCAGTGCTTAAATTGTGGAACATATAAAAGTCATGATCAATGAGTTCTAGCTGTTCCAAAGCCGCCTGAATTGACATGGGGGGCATGGCAAAGAATTTATTTCGCACAACCATGGGAGGCAGCGTGGGGCTTTGTTCGTTGATAATGGTTGTAGGATTGATAGATGGCTCAAGACCATCATCTTGAACAGTGGAAACGGGAATTCGCTGTTGTTGCTTCTCCTTATATTTTTTCAATTGTCGAGTGATTTTATCGGTTACTAAATCAATAGCGGTGTAAAGATCGCTATGTTTTTTAACGGCCCGTATAACTGTCCCCTTTGCAAAAAGGGTTACTTCGGCTGTCTGTTGATCTTGCTTTCGAGCACTATTGTGAACAGATAAAGTGATATCAATCTTGGTCAACAACCCCTCAAAATGATGCACAGCCTTGTTGATTTTTTGATGGGCATAGTCATGGATGGCATTAGTAATGTCAACGTTTTTACCTTGGATAACTGTTTGCATTTGATAAGTCTCCTTTGCAGTGATTGTTGGAGATGGAGATGTTATACCAGTTCTCAGTTTTGAGCTTTAAATTCTGAGGTATAGAAACCGCCTGTGCACAGGCGGTTTGGCTTGAGATTTGTAGCTACAGTTTCAGGAATTGGTATTAGTTACTCATTGTACTATTAGGATGACTGAAGAATATTGTTCTAGTTGATAAAAAGATTGTTTCACTTTTGGAGCCATGTCTGGCTCACAAAAGTCCTCTGGCGCTGCTAAAGCAGTATCGACAATGCGATGCCAGTATTGTCCCTCAAGCAGAGGGGGTAGTTCAAAAATCAGTGGTTGATGAAAGGCGTTTAACATCACGTGTAGCGATTCACCATATTCTTGATGAGATAGGGTAAACGCCAGACTGTGGGAAGTATAGCTCCAGTCTGGTGCCCCCAACTTCACTCCATGCCAAATGATAGCTGGCTCTGAGATTGACTGGGGTGTGACAATGAGCGGATGGTCGTGCTTGAAGACCTGTAGGGATTGAATAAAGCCAATTAACCCTTTTACAAAGCGTAGAAAATCCCCTTGGGTGATGACGGCATTCCAATCAAACCAGCTGAGTTCATTGTTTTGACAGTAGGCATTGTTATTTCCCTGTTGCGATCGCAACACTTCATCCCCCATCAGCATCATGGGTGTCCCCTGGGACATGGTCCACAGCGTAAAGAAGTTCTTTGCCTGTTTTAATCGCAATGATTGAATGGTTGGATCTTGGGTTGGGCCTTCCACGCCACAGTTCCAGCTCCAGTTAGCATCGGTCCCATCCCGATTATTTTCCCCATTAGCCCAGTTATGTTTGCTGTCGTAGCTGAGCAAATCGTAGAGTGTAAACCCATCGTGGCAGGTGACAAAGTGAACGCTGTAGTTGGGATCTCGCTGTGACTGCACATAGAGATCGGGGCTACCAACAATGCGATCTGCCAGGGCACGAACAACCCCATTATCCCCCCGTACAAAACGACGGACATCATCACGGTAAGGGCCATTCCATTCAGCAAAGCGCTCCCCGGCAAAATGTCCTACCTGGTATAGTCCGGCTGCATCCCAGGCCTCCGCAATAATTTTGGTCCCTGCTAAGGCTGGATCGGTGTTGATCATCCATAAAATCGGTGGATTATGTAAGGGCTCTCCCGTGGTATCACGGGAGAGGACTGAGGCCAGATCAAAGCGAAAGCCGTCCACGTGCATCTCGGAGACCCAGTATCGCAGACAGTCTAGGATAAGATATCCGCTGATGGCGCTGGTCTTCAGGGTATTGCCACAGCCGCTGTAGTTTTTATAGTAGGCCTTGTCGTTTTCAAGAATGTAGTATGACTCATTGCTTAACCCCCGCAGCGATAGGGTAGGTCCCTCGTGATTGCCTTCGGTGGTGTGGTTAAATACCACATCTAATATCACCTCAATGCCAGCCCGATGGAGAGCTTTAACCAAATCTCTAAATTCATCCACTGGCCCTAAGTTATCTTGGCGATAACTGTACTGCCGGTGTGGGGCAAAAAAGGCTACCGGGCTATACCCCCAATAGTTTACTTTTCCAGATGGTGCATCGCTGGGGTCAAATTGTTGCACGGGCATCAACTCTACAGCCGTAATCCCCAGGGACTGTAAATATGGAATTTTTTCCATCAGACCGGCATAGGTCCCCCGTTTCTCTGGCACAAGACCAGAGCTGGCATGCTGGGTAAACCCGTCTACATGTAGTTCATAAATGATTGTCTCAGCGTAGGGAGTTTTAGGATGGCGATCGCCCTCCCAGTCATAGGGGAGTGGGTCTACCACAACCCCCCTAAGGGCCTGGGCACAGTTATCAGAGCCATCAATGGCAGCTTGGCGAGAATAGTTTTGCCACCCGACAACCGAACGTGCATAGGGGTCGAGTAGCACCTTGTTGCGGTTAAAACGAAGACCGGTTTCTGGATAGTAGGGGCCGTCAACTCGATAGGCGTATACTTGCCCCGCTTTTAGCCCTACGACAAAGACATGCCAAAAGTGGAAGGTGTGATGGATTTTTGGATCTAGGCGAATTGTTGTCTGGGGCTGAGGATCTTCGGGTGTGGCAAATAACAACAGCTCCACCGTTCTTGCTTCGCGGGCATAGAGACAAAAGTTAATCCCCCCGTCACGTACTCTGGCACCCAGTGGATAACTATTTCCTGGCTGAACAGTTAGGCCAAATTGAGGGTGCTCATTTAACAATATTTTGAAGGTCATGTCATTGTGCTCGGTCCTAACACCACTCGCAGCTAACTAATGATGGCTGGTGGCACCGTTACGTGCCACCAGCCAAGGATCTAATGGGCTACCTCCTGCATGGGGGGTGATGATAGGGAACTGTCTTCTGATAACGACAGTGGGAGATCGTCCCGATAAGCGGCTATGTACAACGCTTTGAGGTCTTGAATGAGGGGATATCGAGGATTGGCTCCCGTACACTGGTCATCAAACGCTTGTTCTGCCATCAGATCAAGATGTTCGAAGAACGTATGTTCATCATCGCTCAGCACTGCTCGCAGACTCCCAGGTATATCTACTTGTTGTTTGAGCGATTCGATCGCTGCGATGAGGCGATTAACTTTGTCGTCATCACTGTCACCACCCAGCTTCAGTACATCTGCGATCGCAGCATATCTCGCCTTTGCTTGGGGATACTCATACTGTGGAAAAATCGCCTGTTTAAATGGGGCATCCGTAGCGTTGTAGCGGATCACGTGGGAAATCATTAACGCATTGGCGAGACCGTGGGGAACGTGGAAGGTGGACCCTAGCTTATGGGCCAAAGAATGACAAATGCCCAGAAATGCATTGGCAAAAGCCATACCAGCAATGGTGGCTGCATAGTGAACTTTTTCGCGGGCTTCTGGATCGTTGGGGCCATTGTGATAGGCACGGGGGAGATACTTGATCAACAAGCTGATCGCTTCTAGAGCTAAACCGTCAGTAAACTCAGTGGCCAACACAGACACATAGGCTTCCAAGGCATGGGTGAGGGCATCAATGCCACCGTAGGCGGTGAGTTTTTTGGGCATATGGCGCACCAGTTCCGGGTCAATGATGGCCATAGTGGGCGTCAAGGCATAGTCTGCCAGGGGATATTTAATCCCAACGCGATCGTCGGTGACCACGGCAAAGGGGGTGACTTCAGAACCGGTGCCCGATGTGGTGGGAATGGCCACAAGAACAGCTTTTTCACCTAGGGGCGGCAGCTCATAGACCCGTTTGCGAATGTCCATAAACCGCATTGCCAGACCTTCAAACTTCACTTCGGGATGCTCATACATCAGCCACATCACCTTGGCGGCATCCATGGGTGAACCACCGCCCAGGGCAATAATCACATCGGGTTGGAAGTTGTTAATGATCGCCAGACCCCGCTGCACTGTGGAGAGGGAGGGATCGGGTTCAACATCAAAGAAGGTGTGATGCTCAATTTTGAGACTGTCGAGGGTGTCCGTAATCTCTTTGGTGAACCCCATGTCAAATAAGGGCTTGTCGGTGATGATAAAGGCTCGTTTCTTATGGGCGAGATCCCCAAGGGCTACGGGAATGCAGCCCGCCTTAAAGTAAACCTTGGGAGGAACCCGAAACCATAGCATATTTTCTCGCCGTTCGGTCACCGTTTTGATGTTGAGGAGATGCTGTACCCCAACATTCTCGGAAACAGAGTTGCCACCCCAGGTGCCGCAGCCTAAAGTCAGTGAGGGATCAAGTTTGAAGTTGTACAAATCACCAATGGCCCCCTGGGAGGATGGGGTGTTGATCAACACACGAGCTGTGGCAAGTTCGTCTTCAAACTGGGTGATGCGATCGCGATTATCTGGGTGGGTATACAGCACTGAGGTATGGCCCCGTCCCGCAAAATTCACCAACCGTTTTGCCTGGTCTAAACCGTCGGCAAAATCTGAGGCCCGATAGAGCGCCAAAATCAGTGAGAGTTTTTCATAGGAGAAGGGTTCCTCAGTGCCAATGGTGCTAACTTCACCAATCAGCAGCTTAGTGCCTTCGGGGACGGTCAGGTTTGCCAGCTGAGCGAGTTGAGTAATGGACTGACCCACAATCTCAGCATTGAGTCGTCCATTTTTCAGTAACAGCTGACCCACCCTTGCCTGTTCTTCAGGGTTGAGGAAATAGGCCCCCCGTTTGATAAATTCCTGTTTAACATCGTCATAGAGGTCGTCGACCACCACGGCGGATTGTTCCGACGCACAGATCATGCCGTTGTCAAACGTCTTACTCAATAAAATAGAGCTGACCGCCATCTGAATATCGGCGGTCTCGTCAATTAAAGCGGGGGTATTACCAGCCCCCACCCCCAGTGAAGGATGACCGGAGGAATAGGCGGCTTTGACCATGCCGGGTCCGCCCGTGGCTAAAATTAGCTTAATGTCAGGGTGCTGCATCAATGCCTGGGAGAGTTCCAGGGTGGGTTCATCAATCCAGCTAATTAAGTCTGCGGGTGCCCCAGCCTGCACCGCAGCATTGCGAATAATTTTAGCCGCAGCAATTGTGCAGGCTTTAGCGCGGGGGTGGGGAGAGAAAATAATAGCGTTGCGAGTTTTGAGACTGAGCAACGCTTTAAAGATGGCTGTGGATGTGGGGTTCGTGGTGGGCACAATGCCAGCAATCACCCCGATGGGCTCGGCTACTTTTTGAATGCCGTAGTGAACATCGGAGTAAATGACGCCACAGGTTTTGGCATGCTTATATTTGTTGAAGATATATTCCGAAGCAAAGTGATTTTTGATCACCTTGTCTTCAATCACACCCATGCTTGTTTCTGCCACCGCTTGTTTAGCTAAGGGGAGACGGGCATTGTTGGCTGCGATCGCAGCTTGCTTGAAAATAAAATCAACCTGAGCCTGATTAAAATTGGCATAAATCTCTTGAGCGTTTTTCACCCGTAGTGCCAATTCTTCGAGACTCTGTAGCGTATCTACCCGAACATTAGCAGGAGAAGATGGTGAAGTCATAATAGAGCAGTCCTCTAGCGAATGTTTAAACCGTGGCGTTGAAACTGTGCTTTAACGCGTTCAATGTTGTCCTGACTGGGGGGCAGAGTGTCTTTTAATTGATAGTCATAACCCAGGGCTTCCCACTTGTAGGCCCCCATTTGATGAAATGGTAAAACCTCTACCCACTCAACATTTGTAAGGGTTGCAACAAATATAGCAAGTCCCTCAACATTTTCAGGTGGATCGGTCAATCCTGGCACTAAAACAAACCGCACCCAGGTGAGTTTATGAATATCATTGAGATAGCGAGCCAGACGCAGGGTCGGTTCTTGGGAAACGTGGGTGACGCGACGATATAGATCGGGATCAAAGGATTTAATGTCAAGCAGTACGAGATTGGTATGGGGTAAAACCTGTTGAGCCGCTGTTAAGTCAGAAAAGCCTGACGTATCCAAAGCTGTATGTAATCCTTCAGCCTGACAGCGACGTAACAGTTCAGCCACAAATTCAGGCTGTAGCAATGGTTCTCCACCCGTGACCGTAACCCCTCCTCCGGATAGTTCCAGGTAGGTGCGGTAGCGCAGAATTTCTGTCACCAGCTCATCGACAGTCACTTCACGGCCCCCTTCTACCGTTCGACAGTCGGGGTTATGGCAATACAGACACCGTAGCGGGCAACCTTGGGTAAAGACAACAAACCGGATCCCCGGCCCGTCGACGGTACCACAGGTTTCAACAGAGTGAATCCGACCTGTGGATGTGGATGTGGATGTAACTGTAGCTGGTTGAGGAATTAACATAGCAGGCAATATCGGCTTTAAAGAGTTGTCAGCCCTCCTCTCCGAGCGAAGGCTACCGTGTATCCAGCAAGTCGGAGAGTAGTCCCAGGTTTCGAGCCCTTAATCCCCCCTTCTCCTTAATGGGAGAAGGGGGGATTAAAATCCTTCTCCATTAGAGAGAAGGAGAGACATCCGACTCATTAGAACCGACTATGGAATGTCCGATTAACAACATCCATCTGTTGATCACGGGTGAGTTTGATAAAGTTCACCGCATAGCCAGAGACCCGAATGGTTAGCTGAGGATATTTTTCAGGATGATCCATGGCATCCAACAACGTCTCACGGTTGAGCACATTGACATTAATATGCTGTCCTGTGTTGTGGAAATAGCCATCCAGTAAACCGACTAGATTGTTAATCTGATCAGTCTCGGTTTTACCCAGGGCAGCAGGCACAATGGAGAAGGTGTAGGAAATACCGTCCTGAGCATGCTGGTAAGGTAGCTGAGCCACTGATTCGCAAGCTGCGATCGCACCTTTGGTGTCGCGACCGTGCATGGGGTTAGCACCAGGGGCAAAGGGTTCACCAGCTTTACGACCGTCGGGGGTACTGCCAGTCTTTTTCCCGTAGACCACGTTGGACGTAATGGTCAAAATAGACTGGGTGGGAACAGCGTTGCGATACGTCTTGTGCTGACGAATGTGATCCATAAAGCGCTGCACCAGCTCGGAGGCAATATCGTCTGCCCGATTATCATTGTTGCCAAAGGCAGGATAATTAGCCTGGACATCATAGTCAACGGCTAAGCCAGCCTCATTACGAATCACTTTCACCTGACCATATTTGATGGCGGAGAGCGAATCTGCTACGACGGATAGGCCAGCAATGCCACAAGCCATGGTGCGATAGACATTTCTGTCGTGCAGGGCCATCTCCAGCCTTTCATAGCAGTACTTGTCGTGCATATAGTGAATCACATTGAGGGTGTTCACATAGAGTTTTGCCAGCCAGGCCATCAGCACATCAAACTTGGCGTTGACCTCGTCATAGTCCAGAATATCGCCGGTCACAGGGGCATAGGCAGGCGTAATCTGTTCTCCAGACTTCTCGTCTTTACCGCCGTTGATGGCATATAGGAGGGCTTTGGCTAAATTCACCCGGGCACCAAAGAATTGCATCTGTTTGCCAATGGGCATGGCTGATACACAGCAGGCGATGCCGTAGTCATCTCCATAGTCGGCCCGCATCAGGTCGTCGTTTTCATACTGGATGGAGCTGGTATCTTTCGAGACTTTGGCACAGAACTGCTTAAATTCCAGAGGCAGCCGTTCTGACCACAGCACGGTCAGGTTTGGCTCTGGAGCGGGTCCCAGGTTATACAGGGTTTGCAGACACCGGAAACTGGTCTTTGTTACCAAAGGACGACCGTCTAACCCAATGCCACCAATGGATTCAGTTACCCACACCGGATCTCCGGAGAACAGCTGGTTATACTCCGGTGTGCGCAAGAATCGCACCATTCGCAGTTTCATTACAAACTGATCGATCAGTTCCTGGGCCTCGGGCTCTGTTAACTCGCCATTGGCCAGATCCCGTTGAATATAAATGTCTAAGAACGTTGAGATCCGCCCCAGGGACATGGCCGCACCGTTTTGTTCTTTAATCGCCCCCAGATAGCCAAAGTAAGTCCACTGTACGGCTTCTTTGGCATTGACAGCTGGCTGGCTAATGTCAAAGCCATAGGCTGCCGCCATTCGGCGCAATTCTTGTAGGGCACGAATCTGCTCAGAGATCTCTTCCCGTTGCGTAATAATCGATTCATCCAGGGTATCTACCTCTAAGGATTGAAGCTGCTGGTGCTTATCGAGAATAATGCGATCGCAACCATACAAGGCAACCCGCCGATAGTCTCCAATGATTCTCCCCCGTCCATAGGCATCGGGCAATCCCGTGATGATGCCTGAATGCCGGGCCCTTTTCATCTCTGTGGTGTAGGCATCAAACACACCGTCATTATGGGTCTTGCGATACTTGGTAAAGATCTCGTGGGTTTGGGGATCAAGCTGATATCCGTAGGCTTCTAAAGACTTTTTCACCACCCGAATGCCACCCAGGGGCATAATGGCCCGCTTCAGGGGTTTATCGGTTTGTAGCCCAACAATCTGTTCCAGGGATTGATCAATATATCCCGGTGCATGGGCCGTAATTCCGGTGGGTAATTGGTTATCGGCCTCTAAAATACCGCGCTCACGCTCCAGCTGCATTAGCACGGTAACTTTCTCCCACAGCTGCCGGGTGCGATCGCTAATTCCAGCTAGAAACTCTCCACCCCCACCATAGGGAGAATAGTTCTTCTGGATAAAATCTCGAACATTAATCTCATCGCCCCATGGCCCCATGGAAAACTGACGCCATGGCTGTTTAGGCTCAGTCGAAGAAGGAATAGCTTCAACACCCGATGTCGCCTGTTTTTTAGGGTTGACTGTGCTTGCTACACTCATGATTTACGATCTCCTCGCAACAGTACTGTTTTGAACCATAACTAACATCAGTTATGGAATGATGAAATGCTTGATTTTGTGAACAATAGTCAGAAATGACAACCCTGGCCATATCATGGCCTTATTCCTCCATAACGCTTTGTTATCCTTACGCTAAGGAAAAAACTAAATTCACAAAGTTAAAAAATCAGAATTTCAGTAATTTACGTACGATAGACAATCTCCACCTTTGACCACGCAAGAATTCCCAATGGTTGATTGATTGATGCTGATAGCTAGATTCTAATGATTAGTTATAAATCCTCAATGCTACTTACGTACTACGTATGCCTACATACCTAAGACTGTCTAAAACAACTGAAAAGAAATTAGCTATCTACAACCTGTAAAATCTGAAAAGGCCCCCAGACGACACTTAATGAGTAATCTTGCTTACTCGTTCATCATAGCAAAAAAAATAGAGGCTAAAGGTATTTCTGATACGGTTATGTTACGTTTCTAAAAAACATCATGATGTATTGAAACATTCTTAATAAACAACCTGCCTGTTTCCAAACTTCTTGCCGGAGAATAAGGTTGTCGGGGTTACCAATTTCGAAAGAATTTTGTGTTGAGAAACACCTTTAACAAGAACAAGAATATTTATATATCTGCTTAATATAATCCATAGAAAAAAAAGATACACTTTATAAGTTCAAATGTCATGGGACATTATCTTCATAAAGTTTTCAGAGTTGAGAACTTTGAAAACTTTGAGCTATTGATAGTCCAAGAAGACCATTCGGGATTACTACTAGAAATAGGCTACTAGCATGCCTCGCTCGTGAAATCAGCTAAACCTTTAGATGTATTTGGGGCATTATCGATTTATGACTAGCTTCAATGTCAGTGGTTATATGGGTGAAACAGAAACGATACCCCATAAAACAGATCAAAATTCTCTTCAGTTAGATCAGCTTCTTTGTCCAGATCCTGCCCACGATATTCTCCGCTACGATTATCAGCCACTCTCACCTTTTTTTGCGCCGCAAACTGTCGCCGTTATCGGTGCTACTGAACGTCCCGGTAGTGTAGGGCGCACCGTGCTCTGGAACCTCATTAGTAGTTCTTTTGGAGGCACTGTTTTTCCCGTTCACCCAACCCGGACCAATGTCCTTGGCATTAAGGCCTATCCCACCATTGGTCATGTACCTGAGCAAGTCGATCTAGCCATTATAGCCATCCCTGCTCAAGGTGTACCTGCGGTTATTGAACAATGTGGGATCGCAGGTGTTGCAGGCGTAATTATTCTTTCTGCAGGTTTTAGAGAAGTGGGTGAAGCAGGTGCTGCTTTAGAAGCGGCTGTTTTAGCTACAGCTCGACGTCACCAACTCAGAGTGCTAGGACCTAATTGTTTAGGTCTAATGTGTCCCATCAGCGGTCTCAATGCCACGTTTGCGGGCACCATGGCCAATCCAGGCAGCGTTGGTTTTATTAGTCAAAGTGGCGCTCTGTGCACCTCAATCTTGGATTGGAGTCTCCGGGAAAATGTTGGCTTTAGTGCCTTTGTTTCCATCGGATCAATGTTGGATATCGACTGGGGAGATTTAATCTACTATCTGGGTGACGATCCGGCTACCCACAGCATTGTTATCTATATGGAAACCATAGGCAATGCCCGATCGTTTCTCTCGGCAGCTCGAGAAGTGGCCCTGAGTAAACCGATTATTGTGATCAAGTCAGGGCGTACCCAGTTGGCAGCCCAGGCCGCTGCTTCCCATACAGGCGCTATGGCCGGTAGCGATGAGGTGTTGGACGCGGCATTTCGGCGCTGTGGTGTGTTGCGGGTTAACACCATTGACGAGCTGTTTAATTTAGCAGAAGTCTTAGGCAAACAACCCCGTCCTCGGGGTAAACGGCTAACAATTCTCACCAATGCTGGAGGACCGGGGGTGTTGGCTACAGATGCCCTGATTCGCAGTGGAGGAGAACTAGCTTCCCTGAGTGCTGAAACCGTAGAGACCCTCGATACATTGTTGCCCGACCATTGGAGCCGTCAGAATCCCATCGATATTTTAGGGGATGCTACCCCAGAAAGGTATGGTGCGGCCCTCGATGTGTTGGCACAAGACCGCAACAGTGATGGTCTTTTGGTTATTCTAACGCCCCAGGCCATGACCCAGCCCGCTGAAACAGCGGCCCAGCTACAGTCAAGGGTAAGTCATTGGAAAGATAGACCCTTGTTGGCTAGCTGGATGGGCACAGATGTGGTGGCTACAGGTGAAGCTCAACTCAATCAGAGCAGTATCTTTACCTTGCCGTATCCTGATGCTGCGGCCCAGGTCTTTACGTTAATGGCCCGCTACAGTGATAATCTCCATGCTCTCTATGAAACGCCTAGCCTCACAACAACGCCAACGTTTGATACCACCCCCATCGGTGAGTTATTGACCCGTGCGAGGGCAGAGCACCGTTTGCTGTTAAGTGAGTGGGAGTCTAAAGCGTTACTGAACGCCTACGGAATTCCCACTGTTACCACTAAACTGGCTACCTCGGTAGATGAGGCGGTAACCCTGGCTGAACAAATTGGCTATCCAGTGGTGCTGAAGCTGCACTCCCATACCATCACTCACAAAACCGATGTGGGCGGTGTACAGCTTAATTTGCCAGACGCAATGGCAGTACGGGCAGCCTATCGGTTGATTATGGCCATTGGCCAACCGGGAGATTGTTTGGGTGTGACGGTACAGCCCATGGTGCTGCGCAATGGCTATGAACTGATTTTGGGCAGTAGCGTTGATGAACAGCTAGGCCCCGTTTTGCTATTTGGCAGTGGTGGACAGCTGGTGGAAGTCTATTGCGATCGCGCCCTCGGTTTGCCACCGCTCAATACCACCCTGGCTCGGCGTCTAATGGAAAAAACCCAGATCTATAAAGCGCTTAAGGGGGTACGTGGTCAGCCGAGTATTGATCTTGCTGCCCTTGAACAGCTGCTGGTGAGATTTAGTCAGCTGGTGGTGGCCTATCCTGAAATTAAAGAGATTGAGATCAATCCGCTGTTGGCATCTGCAGAGCAGCTACTGGCTTTGGATGCACGCGTGGTGCTCCATGAGTCCGATATACCAGAAGATCAGTTGCCCAAGCCTGCAATTCGCCCATATCCCAAACAATACATTAAGCCTTGGGCACTACCTGATGGCATGGGAGTGACAATTCGACCCATTTCGCCTGAAGATGAGCCATTAATTGTCGATTTCCATAAAACCCTGTCAGAAGAGAGTATTTACTTTCGATATTTTCATTTGATCAACCTAAAGGCCCGGGTTGCCCATGAACGTCTGACCCGTATCTGTTTTATTGACTATGACCGGGAAATGGCGCTAGTGGCTGAATATCATGCTCCAGCTACGCAGCAAAGAACCATCTTGGGAGTAGCTCGCCTCAGCCGACTTCATGGTCTCAATGAAGCAGAATTTGGCATGTTGATCAATGACCAATATCAAGGACGAGGATTGGGGACAGAGCTCTTGCGATCGCTAATCAATATCGGTCAAGCTGAAGAACTCACTCGTATTTCAGCCGATATCTTGCCAGAGAACCAGGCAATGCAGCATCTTTGTAAAAAGCTGGGATTTACCCTTCAGCGAGATCAAGGTGAATTGCGAGCCTATCTAGATCTTTAGATGTGCAGGAGTCAGGAGTTAAGCGTCAGAGAGGGCCTGATCCCCTCCTGACTTTTGATTCTTGACTTCTCATAACTCTCGTTAGAACAACGTCCCGCCTGGAATTGACACCCGATCCAGGTGAATTTATTTAGACTTTTTTAAGGATCAACCAGGCCCGTATCCTTCCAGAAGAACTGTTGTTTATGAGAGAAATCTCATATTTGTTGTTCCGTGCCTAAGCCGTTTTTCATAAAACCATGGGTCTTTTGGTAGCAATTGACCAAGATATAAAAATGAGTTGAAAGTTCAGCCTCAATTGACGAATTGTGCGCCCTAATGGATAAGAGGATATTCCTCAATAGACAATTCTAATTTGAAGTAGAGAGTATTCTCTATACAGAAAGAGCTGACTTCGTTTCTTCGCATAGAGGCAACCAGTGTTCCAAAATCTATTACCCCCTCTCAATAATCACAATCTGCCCTATCCCGATACTATTCACCCCATCGTGGTGCATTTTGTTATCGCCATGGTGTTATTCGCTGTTCTTTGTGATGTGATTGGGTATTTCTCCAAAAATACTCGCCTGTATGAGGTCAGCTGGTGGAATATGATGTTTGCGACGATTTCTATTTTTATTGCCGTTATTTTTGGCCAAATTGAAGCTGGTTTGGCTACGCCCTACACAGTGGCTACTGGAGATCTAAATCTGCACACCCTGCTGGGTTGGTCCCTTTCTGGTATTTTGGCAGCCATTACGGGTTGGCGCTATATCATTCGACTACGTACCCCAGATACATTACCGATGGCCTACATGGGGATGAATGTTGTCCTGACAGGAATTGTCTTATTTCAAACCTATCTGGGGGACAAATTGGTGTGGATCTATGGGCTCCATACTGAAGCTGTGGTTGAGGCGGCACGGGGAGGTCTGTTGCAATGACCCTTGAACTGTTCAACGGTGAGCTTGTAACGCCAGTGTTCGCTATGGGAGTCAATGGTTTACCCTATGGTTTGCCAATCCATCCTAATCTGGTACATCTGACGTTGGGGTTGTTTATTGCTGCGATCGCATTTGATATTGTGGCTGCCCTATTTCCCCTTGAAAAGGCAATCTTTAAATTTCTCGCCATTCCAGCCACCAGCTCAAACCTTTACGACGTTGGCTGGTACAACATGCTGGCAGCGGCGATCATTACCTTTTTTACGGTAGCGGCTGGGTTTTACGAAATTCTGTTAGCTGATCCCCCCCAGGACATGGTCAGTCCTTGGGGATTGGGCGCAATGGATACCATGGTGTGGCACGGTGTTGGCGGCGTACTTTTGTTAGGTCTGATTGTTGCCATGACCGTCTGGCGTGGATTTCAGCGGTATGTGTGGCGACAGGATCGAGCACGTCAGGTGCAGTGGAGCTATTTAATTGCTGGTCTTGGCATCTTTGTACTGATGTTTGTTCATGGCACCTTAGGAGCACATCTTGGAGCCGATTTTGGTCTTCACATCAGTGCAGATCGGGTGATTCGAGCCGGACTTGATCCCAATACCCAACTGAATCTCTCCATCAAATAGTAGGAACCCTGACACCGATGAATCGACGCACGATTTTAATTTTAATGGGATTAGCCATTGCCGATCTCTTTATTAGCCTTTGGGTGGGTCAACAAGCCTATCACTGGATGCCGCCCCAAGCCTCGGCGGAGTCCGTACTAGTGGACAATCTGTTTAGCTTTATGACCACCATTGGTAGCTTCATCTTTTTAGGTGTAGTGGGGGCACTGCTATACGCAATTTTGTTTCAGCGAGCGGCTAAATATGATGCCAGTGACGGCCCCCCCATTGAAGGCAACATTCCCCTAGAGGTGGTTTGGACGGCGATTCCGATCCTGTTGGTGATCTGGATTGGTACATTTAGCTATCAAACCTATGACCGTATGAGTATTCTTGGCCCCATGGAGCATAAGGCCATGGGGATGTCGATGGCAGAGGCTGCACCTATTGCATCCCCCGAGGCTGAACAGTCTCCCATTAATGTCTATGCGCGGCAATGGGCCTGGGAATTTCACTATCCAGCACACAATATTCGCAGTACCGAGCTGCATTTACCTGTGAATCAGCGGGCTAAGCTACTGCTGTCCTCAGAGGATGTTCTCCATGGCTTTTTTGTCCCCGCTTTTCGAGTCAAACAGGATGTGGTCCCAGGCCAGGAGATCGGATTTGAATTTACCCCCATTCGAGAAGGGCGCTATCGGTTGCGAGATTCAGAATATAGTGGCACTTATTTTGCGGCCAATCAAACCAACGTCGTTGTGGAGTCTGCTGAAGACTACGAACAATGGCTGACAGCAGTGGCCTCTCTGCCCCCCACGCCAGCCCAGAATGTGGCCTATGAAGAGTTCAACCGCACCACCACCCAAAACCCCATTGGTTTAGGGTGGAAGACGGTTAAGCCAGCTCCTGCTCCGATTGTAAATTACGCCAGTTCAGAGGACGATTTCCATGAGTAATGCATCTTTGGAGGTGACGCCCCCCAATCTCCAACCCCAACCGGGAGCCCCGGATAACTGGCGCAGATTTTTTAGTTTTAGTACCGATCACAAAGTCATCGGGATTCAATATATTGTCACTGCGTTTGTCTTCTTTTTATTTGGTGGCTTGTTGGCCATGATCATGCGGGGAGAGCTGATTACTCCCGAAGCGGATCTGGTGGATCGCACCGTATATAACGGACTGTTCACCATGCACGGCACCATTATGCTGTTCATGTGGACGTTTCCAATGCTCAACGGCCTGGCCAATTATCTAGTGCCGTTAATGATTGGGGCACGGGATATGGCGTTTCCCCGGCTAAACGCTGCTGCGTTTTGGTTGGTGCCGATATTCGGGGTCATTCTCACCCTCAGCTTCTTTGTGCCGGGTGGACCGTCCCAATCGGGTTGGTGGGCCTATCCGCCGGTCAGTTTGCAGAATCCTACCGGCAACTTGATCAATGGTCAGTCCCTATGGCTATTGGCCGTAGCCTTGTCGGGAGTATCGTCGATTATGGGTGCGGTCAACATTGTTACCACCATTTTTAGAATGCGCGCTCCGGGGATGGGGTGGTTTAAAATGCCGGCCTTTTGCTGGACAGTGTTTTCGGCTCAGATCATTCAGTTGTTTGGATTGCCAGCACTAACGGCAGGTGCCGTCATGTTACTGCTGGATCTGACGGTGGGCACCAGCTTTTTTGAGCCCTCCCGCGGGGGTGACCCAATTCTCTATCAGCATTTCTTCTGGTTCTATTCCCATCCGGCGGTATACGTCATTATTCTGCCAATTTTTGGTATATTCTCAGAGGTCTTCCCAGTTTATTCCCGTAAACCCCTCTTTGGCTATAAGATTGTTGTCCTATCGTCCCTCATCATCACTGGGCTGAGTGGTATTGTTTGGGTCCACCACATGTTTGCCAGTGGCACTCCGGGCTGGATGCGCATGTTGTTTATGTTTACCACCATGATGATTTCCGTACCCACGGGGATCAAGGTATTTGCCTGGGTGGCGACGATTTGGGGCGGTAAGCTCCGGCTAAAAACACCCATGTTGTTTGCCCTAGGCGGCCTATTTATGTTTCTCTTTGCCGGAATTACCGGCATTATGCTCTCGTCGGCCCCCTTTGATATCCACGTTAATAACACCTACTTTGTGGTCGGCCACTTCCACTACGTTATCTATGGAGCCGTTGTGATGGGCTTCTATGCTGCCATTTACCACTGGTTTCCCAAGATGACTGGGCGCATGTACTACGAGGGTTTGGGTCAATTGCACTTTGTGCTCACCTTTATTGGCACCAATCTCAACTTTTTACCCATGCATCCCCTGGGTTTGCAGGGCATGCCCCGGCGGGTGGCTTCCTATGATCCAGAGTTTGCCTTCTGGAATGTTCTAGCGAGCCTCGGTGGCTTTTTATTAGGGGTATCAACACTGCCCTTTATCTTGAATATTTTGAGTGCTTGGGTGAAGGGTGAGGAAGCTGGAGATAATCCCTGGCGGGCCATTGGTTTGGAATGGTTGGTATCCTCTCCACCTCCCCACGAGAACTTTGATGAGATTCCGGTTGTTGTGTCGGCTCCCTATGGTTACGGCAGCAATGAACCTTTAGTTGAAAATAATCCAACAAAGGAGTTGGCCAGTGAGCACAGCTAAGCTTGATCAGACTGTTAATACCCAGGTTGTCCAAGGTGTAGGACATGAAGAAGAAGACCATCGTATGTTTGGCTTCATTGTCTTCCTACTGTCTGAAAGCGTCATCTTTCTAAGCTTTTTTGCGGGCTACATTGTCTACAAGACCAATGTCACCGACTGGTTGCCAGCGGGGGTAGAGGGCTTAGAGGTACGAGAGCCATTTATTAATACGATTGTCCTGGTATCCAGTAGTTTTGTGATCTACTTTGCAGAGCGCTACTTACACCGAGATAACCTGTGGGGGTTCCGGGCATTTTGGCTGTTGACCATGGCCATGGGGAGTTTCTTTCTCTATGGTCAAGCTGTGGAGTGGATGAGTCTGCCCTTTGGTTTTAAGTCAGGGGTGTTTGGCGGCACCTTTTATCTGTTGACTGGCTTCCACGGACTGCATGTTTTAACTGGGGTACTGCTGCAGAGTATTATGCTGGCCCGTTCGTTTATTCCCAATAACTATGCTGGCGGTGAGTATGGTGTTGCTGCCACATCACTATTTTGGCACTTTGTCGATGTCATTTGGATTGTGCTGTTTATCTTGATTTATGTCTGGCAATAGCTCTAATCGTGACAATACAAGACCTTAATTATTTAAAAACCCTCATTGGTAACCGGCAGAGGAGAAATCCATGATTATTGATGACCAGCACTACGACATCATCATTGTGGGCACTGGAGCTGGCGGGGGAACGCTGGCACAAAAACTTGCACCTACGGGGAAACGGATTTTGATTTTGGAGCGGGGAACCGGTATGGCCCTCGAAGAGCAAAATCCCGCAGGGGTCGATGTGCTGAAAAAGACAAAATACCATGCTTCGGAGCAATGGTATGACCAGTCCGGTGAGCCGTTTTCTCCTCAAACCAACTATGCCATTGGCGGTAATACTAAAATCTATGGCGCTTCTCTGATGCGAATGCGCGATCGCGACTTTGGAGCAGTCAAATACCAGGATGGTGTGGCCCCCGCATGGCCCATCCAGTATGCAGATTTAGAACCTTATTACACGGCGGCTGAACAGCTTTACCAGGTACATGGTGATCCTGGTAAAGACCCAACAGAGCCTACCCACAGTAGTGCATATCCCCATGGGGCTGTGGATCATGAGCCGCTGATGCAGCCAATTGTCGAGGCGATCGCACAGCAGGGACTGCACCCGGCTCCCCTACCCGTCAGTCTGACCCGCCAGGATGATGATCCCACGGGAGATGCTGAAGTCTTTGGTATCAATCCAGCTTTAAAGTATGACAATGTGACGCTACAAACGTCGGCAAAAGTTGTTAGCCTGCACACCAACCCAACGGGTACTGAAATCAAAGGAGTGCAGGCAGAAATTGGCGATCAGGCCATGTTATTTGCTGGCGATATCGTCGTCTTGGCCTGCGGTGCAGTCAATTCAGCGGCGTTGATGCTGAGTTCTGCCAATGCCAAACACACCGAGGGATTGGCCAACAGCTCAGGCCAGGTGGGGCGCAACTTGATGAAGCACCAGATGACCATGATTGTTGAGCGCAGTGCCGCCAACAATTCAGGGACATTCCCCCAAAGTGTTAGCATCAATGATTTTTATTGGGGTGACGGTGACTATGAGTACCCCATGGGACACATTGAGAATACGGGCGGACTGTTGCAAGACATCATTTTTGCCGAATCTCCGCCATTGCTGTCAGTGGCTGCCAAGATTATGCCGGGGGCTGGCTTAAAACAGTTAGCAATGCGGTCCATTGGCTGGCGAGCCCAAACGGGAGTATTGCCAAACCCCAACAATCGAATATATTTTCAAAATGGGAAACTACGCTACGAGTTTACGCCCAACAATATAGAAGCCCATGATCGTCTGGTGTACCGATGGATTGAGGTGTTAAAAGCCCTGGAGAAAACGTCTAAAGGTCTGCAGCGCAGTGGTGTATATCCACGGGGAGAAGTGCCAATTCAGGTGGTGGGTTACCAGAGTGGAACCTGTCGCATGGGCACTGACTCAGCCACCTCAGTGTTAGACACCCACTGCCGCACCCATGAGATTGACAATCTCTATGTGGTAGACAGCAGCTTTTTCCCCTCTTGCGCCAGTGTTAGCCCAGCGCTAACGGTAATGGCCAATGCGTTGCGAGTGGGAGAACATTTGATACAGCGGTTGCAGTAAGGGGTAAGAGGTGATCAGACTAGCGATCGCAATTGGCCAGGTGCTTTAAGTTTTCTAAATCTAACAATGTAATCTCAATGCCATCCATCGAAATTAAACCAGCGCGATTTAGCTTGGAAAAAGCCCGTGATAGAGTTTCAGGAATAGTTCCTAATCGGGCCGCCAGCTGATTTTTGGGCAGATCAAGCTTGATAATATCTACGTTGTTCAATTCCCCACTCAAATTTAGCAAGTAGGTAGCTAGGCGAGCTGGAACATCCTGTAGAGCAAGGCTATCCACCAGGTTCGAAAACCGTCGAAGATGTCGAGCAAAGCTTTTGAGCAGATTAATGGCAAGGGATGGACGCTGTTCTAAAAGGCTTAAAAAAGGCTGACGTGGAAAGAATAAAAGCTCCGATGACTCAAGGGCCGCTGCGGAGGCGGGAAAGCACTTGCCATCCAGAGCGGGCACTTCAGCAAAATGATCTCCCTGACCAAAGATATGCAAAATCTGCTCCTTACCCTGGGGCGATAGTTTAAATACCTTTACACGCCCCGATTGGATCACAAAAAATCCAATTCCAGCATCTCCCTGATGGAAGAGGACCTCGCCTTTGCCATAGGATTTGGTAACTGCTAAACCTTCAAGATCTTCCAACTGTTCCAATGGTAAATCCTGGAATATCATCGTCTGACTCAAAAAATTTGAGAGTGGAGACAACACCATTGGATAGTCACAGTTTGTAGTGAGAGATAGAGATATATTGTAACTTCAGACTAATGGGCCGTTTCCAAGAAATACAGAAGAAAATCTAAAGTTTATTACCCTTAGTCCTTTCCCTTGACTTAAGTCAAAGCATTGAACGTTCTCCTCTCCTACAGTAAACCCAGCTGCTTCCCAAGAGGATCTGACAATGTTTTGTGAACAATGCGAACAAACTGCGAGTGGACAAGGCTGCCATCAATGGGGAGCCTGTGGCAAAAGTCCAGAGGTCAATGCTGTGCAAGATCTGCTGATCTATATTCTGCGTGGCCTTGCCCCAGTTGCTCTCCGTGCCCGTGATCTGATGATCTCCACCGATGAGGTCGATAGATTCACCTGTGAAGCCATCTTTGCCACCATGACCAATGTCAACTTTGATCAAAAACGATTTACCAGCTACATTCGTCGAGCGCTGGCCTATCGAGAACACCTCAAAACTCAAGTGCAACAGGTTACAAAATCTGACCAAAGTTGGCCAGATATCACGTGCTATGAACCCAACTTTGAGGATAGTTTAGCGTCTCAGGGAGAGGATATCGCCCTGCAATTTATTGGTCAATCGAAAAACAATGTTGATATTTTCTCCCTTAAACTCACTGTTCTTTACAGTCTTAAGGGGATGGCCTCCTATGCATTCCATGCCCAGGAGTTGGGTCAAACCGATGAACGGGTTGATCAATTCTGCTATGAGGCCCTAGCTGCATTGGAGCGTCAAGATCTGAGTCTGGAAGACTGGGTCACTCTGGCCTTGAAGGTTGGGGAAATCAATTTGCTGGCGATGCAGTTGCTAGATGCCGGGCATACGGGTAATTATGGCCATCCGGTGCCCACATCGGTGCCCCTCAACACCAGAGTGGGTAAAGCTATTCTCGTGTCTGGCCATGATATTCCCCAATTGGAAGCGGTGCTAAAACAGACCATGGGAACCGCTATCACAGTGTACACCCATGGAGAATTGTTACCCGCCCATGGCTATCCGCGTCTAAAACAAACCTACCCCCATCTCTATGGGCACTATGGTACGGCCTGGCAAAACCAAACTCGGGAGTTTGCCAAATTTCCAGGGGCCATTGTGATCACAACAAACTGTCTGATGCCACCCCATGAAAACTATGAGGACAAGCTGTTTAGTATTGGTCCTGTGGGATATCCAGGATTGAATTATCTTCCCGCTCAGCCCAATGGGCTGCCTGATTTTACCCCCGTGATTACGAAAGCATTGGAGTTACCTGGATTCACTGAAATAGGGACTCCCCGGCAGGTAACCACTGGTTTTGCCCGCAATGCGCTACTGGGGGTCGCTGACCAGGTGATTGCAGCGGTTAAAGCTGGCAAAATTCGTCATTTCTTCTTAATTGGGGGCTGTGACGGGGCTAAACCTGATCGTAACTATTACACTGAACTGGTAGAGAAAGTGCCTGAGGACTGTGTGATTCTCACGCTTGCCTGTGGCAAGTTCCGTTTCTTTGATCAAGAGTTAGGGGCTATTGAAGGTATTCCTCGGTTATTGGATGTGGGCCAGTGTAATGATGCCTATTCTGCAATTCAGATTGCGATCGCACTAGCCAATGCGTTTGAGGTCGATGTTAATCAAATCCCCTTGTCAATGATTTTGTCCTGGTATGAACAAAAAGCGGTGGCTATTTTGCTGACCCTGCTGCACCTGGGGATCAAAGATATTCGCTTGGGACCCACGCTGCCTGCATTTATCTCACCTAATGTGTTGAAGTTATTGTCGGACACCTATAATCTCCAACCCATCACCATACCCGAGGCAGATTTAGCCGCTTGTCTAGCCTAGATTTGAGCAAGCACGTATCCGTAAGGCATCTGGGTTAGGACCGTGTCTGCTCACGTTTGAGCAGACAACTAGCAACCACAATGCCGATGATGGCAAATAGGGCCATGGGATAAAACGCGTAGGTATAGGTGCCAAACCAATCTCGAATTTGTCCGATGGCCAGGGTGCCCGTTAGGGCACCTACCCCATAGGCGGTAAACACAATGCCATAATTTTGAGCATATTGATCGGGGTTAAAAAATCGGAGGGTGATGGTAGGAGCCATGGCTAACCATCCTCCTAAACAAAACCAAAGCAGGCAAAAGGCAATTAAATAAGTCGCTAACTGACCCTCTTGTGCGTTCATCATTAGCACACAGGCAATCAGTACCAGCGTATACGATGAGATTGCCACATATTGAGGCTTAAAACGGTCGCTTAACCACCCAAATAAAGGACGACTGAAGCCATTGAAGAGGGCAAATAGAGAAACGCTAATGGCTGCCGTCTCTGGATTAACCTTAATAATCTCTTCCCCCACCGGACCTGAGATACCAATGGCACTTAAGCCGATCAGGGTGCCAATGGCATAACAACCCCACAGTCCATAAAATGACTGGCTTTTGAGCAGCTTTTTGGGATAACTGTGGAACCCTGTGACTGTTGGCTTAGCAGAATTCTGTTGGGGATGCCAGCCCTTGGGCGGTAATTTTAGGATGATGGCAATGCCTAGAACAATCATCATAAAGATGCTGCCTAAGATCCACAGCGTTGGCCTTACGGTGTAACTATCAATTAATCGATTGGCTAACGGAGCAGTAATGAGCGGCGATAGCCCAAACCCGACAATTGTTGCTCCCATCGCTAGGCCTTTTTTCTCAGGAAACCATCGGGCAACGACAAACATGGGCACACCGTAGGTAACGCCTACGCCTGTCCCTGCCATAACTCCGTAGGTGAGGACGAGCATGCCAATGTTTGTCGCAAAGCTGGAGAGAATATAGCCCGCCCCCAGGAAAATCCCGCCGATTACCGCCACCATGCGAGCGCCTATGCGAGGAATGAAAAAACCTGCGACTGGCATGAGAGCCGCATAGAAAACCAGTGCAACCGTATAGGGTAGAAGACTTTCAGTCGCACTTAAATTTAGCTCACCTTCCAAGGGGGTTCTAAAAATACTCCAGGAATAAACGGTGCCCAGACACATTAAAACGACTGTGCCCAAGGGAATTAACAACCACCTACCCCGTTCTGCGGGTAATCCAAGCACGGTTAACTCTGAGCGATGGTTAATTCCCATAGGTTTCAGCAATACTATCCAGGCCGGAAATGCCTAATGAACGAATACAAATACTTGTGGCTGCGATCGCAATTTTTCTATTAATTGTTTGTTTAAATAACAATAATAGACCGGTGTCTTTGCGAGAACATTATTATAGGTTAGTTCCTCGATGTCTATAACCGATGCTACAAGTATTCACAATCAATCAGATATATCACTGGTTGAGCAACTTGAAATTCCACCACTGGGATCATAAACAAGTTGTGCCACTCGGATTAGATCGGCAAAATGGGTAGGCCGAAGACCCGTGATTGTTTGAATTGTCTGAATGCGTTATTTATGTCGTTGGATATTCATCGTTGACCTAACCAACTGCCTGATAATTCTTTACCCGCTGGTCTGCTCCAATGCCTAAGATTTTTGCCAGCCAGGGAGGGGGTGATGTTGCGATCGCCCGTTGTAAATCGGCAAGAATCTCCCGGATAGCTCCTCCAGCTTCCACTTTCATGGGGTAAATATTCGCTTGAATCACTTGGGCGGCGGCAGGCCCTCCAATGGACACAACATAGAGCACAGGACAGTCTCTGATCAAATTCACTCGGAACTGATTTTTGTTATCGCTCAGGTCTGCCTCCAGAGCAGAGCGCACATCGATCAGCTTAATAGCATCCGCCGATAGCTGATAAATCAAATATCGATGGCAGGAGCCAAAATGGCCGTCTAATTGCTCATCTGTATTGGATGCAACCGCTATGCGAATTGAGTTAGGCATATCGCCTTGATCAGGCTCGATAGGTAAGGGATGATCGTACTCTGTCTGTTCTCCCCAGAGAATCCGCACCGCTTCTTTAACGGCAGCAATCTCCTGATTATTGGCATCTTCGCCTTCCCATTCGCCCTCATCCACATCGTAAATATTGCCAAAGGCACGTTTGAGCTGGGTGACGGTTAGGGTACTTAGCGATTCTTCCGTAATGTTATCGTCGAGATTGGTTTGTAATGCATCGATTAACTCTCTTATAGAGACATTGGGTAAAGCCTTAGCTGCCAAGGCAATTCTCAAAGCAACTTCATTGGAAATGGGTTGTTGTTCTGTCATGGGTATTCTCCTAAAGGTATCTGATGGAAATCTTTTTTGGGGGACAACTTAATGCGGAATGTTTGTTTGGGGATAATAGACAAAATCTTGCATATATTATCTATTTAAGCCCCAGTGTTTGTTGTAAACGGGGGTAGTCTTCGGTACTGATGCGAAATCGACCTTTTTCCACATCTCGCACCCAACTCTGGCTTTTCCCTAAATGTTTGGCTAAGGCGCGTTGAGTCAAGTTTTGACGTTGGCGTGCTGCCTTGATAACATCACCAGAGAGTGAGCCTAATTGAGTTGTTTGAGATTGTTTACGCCGCCGCTTAGGGGCTCGACGACGCACTGTTTGTTGCCATTCTTCCGATAGTTCAAAGCCGGCCAATCGAGCATTGATCAGTCGCTGCCATTTGTCTCGGGGGGCCGTGTCCGTTAAGCTCCGGCTCTGATTGGCATCATTCACCCAAAATTCAAGAGCATCGTCAACATCGTTGGGGATATCAATGACTTTAGCCCATAGTGGCTGTATATCGGCGGGATAGGTCTCTGGATCAAACAACGGTTTGAGGCCATAGTAATAAATTGTTTCCAGATCGCTCTCAAACGTTTTCAGCAGACGTTTGTGTGCCCCCCGGACAGTGGTAGCCTCTATTAATCGATCTTCTCCATAGGCAATACGTAGTAGGGTGCGCACAGTCAGCCGATGGTCACCCCCCAACCTCAGCTTGAATAATAGCCACAACAGTAGACGAACAGCACCCTCATGCTGTTGCCAGTTGCTCATCACTTCAGTTAATAATGACTTAGGTAGGGTACCGTATTGATAAAAAGCCGTTTGATTACGATAGTCTTGTTTGTTAAGAAAGTGTTTGGCCCAAATCCCAGGGCGGATAGTAAAGCTTAACCCAATTAAGTGACGACCTCCCTGGTGATCTTTTTCAAAATAATACTCAGTGTTGACTAGATGCCAAATCGGCTGCTCATCAAAGGAAAAGGCTTTAACCTTTCCCTGACGTGGCCAGTCCAAAGCAACCAGTAACTGACAGACTTGGTATACTAAATGCTTGATCAACGTGAGTTTGTCTAGCTTGCTCAGATCTTTTCGCTTATTGAGATCTAAATATTGTTCAATGTGCTGGTCATTGATTACAAATGCTTCTTCCCACGGAGAATTGAGGGTGATGGCATAGGCCGCAAAAATCAGATGAAGACAGGTGGCACGAATATCAAATTGAGCCATGACCTCCATTGCTTCATCTGCAGGCATTGCTATGGGGATATCCCTTTCGGGACTTGTGGCTAATCGAAGGCGAACTTCTCCTCGACCACGATGGACCGGTCGATGGTAACAAAATTTTCCGTCAGCATCGATTTGCCAAGGCAGATGCTGACGCTGAGCTAAAACGTTACAGGCTTCCCAAATCACCATGGAAGATGCAAAAGGAGTCGTCTTACCACTGAGAAAAATGTCAGCAATTGCTGCTGGCAGGAGGGTGCTTTTACGGCGTCCTTTTTTGGGAACTAGAGGGGATAGGGAGCCAATATTGCAAGCATTTAAGCAGAGAGGTGTCTCTAAATCTTGACAGTCATCGCACAGGGTAGGGTCAATCCAATAGCCTTCCCATTTTGCTTGAGGTTTAATGGCTCCCGTTGGACACTGGGGCCGACAGCTATCGCAAGAGATACAACCGTCTTTGATAGTGTAAGCCATAGACAATGCAGGCCTATCAATAGAGCGATAGGTGAGGAAAAATTGGCGACTGAAAAAAACGAACCTGATTTTCTCAAACCTTCTATAAAAGTCATAAATGAGTAGATTTCCGAATAAACAGAAGATTTATACAGAGAAAGAGGAATGACGAATCCATCAGGACTAGATTACAGAGATGGAGAGTGGACAATTTATTGGAAAGTCATGCCCTTAGACATAACAATCCAAAATTTTGTATTCTATGTCACCTGATACGGTTTAATGTTTTCTTCCTAATTGACAAGACATTATGTTCAGAATGAACTATTGAGGCCGTTTTTTTGTTTCTACAATAACGGTTTACTCAGAAAAATATGGTCAATCTCTTAAAATGTTAAAGACTGTTGCTAATGGAGGTTTGGTGTTGAGCGATACAGAATATTTTGTGTTGATCTTTGGTAATAGGGTATAGAGAGTGTGCGACTCCAGCTTTTTTGATTAGCCCTACAGCTTTAGTTCTATGCTGTTGTTGATTTAGGGAATGAATTGATCGGGCTGAATTGTCCCGGATCGTTATTTTTTAGATTAAATCCTCCCGAGACTCTGCAACGCCAGTTCTATCTTGATGGACTGAAGCATAGTTGGTTTTGAATGATATGGATTGGTTCACAGGAACAGTCCCCTTGTAACTATTGGCACACTGAGTAATGACTCCAAAAATAGGGCCGCCGTGTTCTCTGTAGATGCTGCTGCTAGTGGCGGCGGTCCAGACTTGGAAAGATATTGCAGTCTCTGAGCAATATCTTCAACTGGTAGATATAAAGGAGACCTTTGACAATGCTAAGTTTATCGATGACTGATGCTAGTATGGTCGCGAGGGATTTTTTGATGCAAGATTTGGAAATTCCAGATATTGATCAAGATTTCTTCTCCATTCTGGCTACCCGTGAGACGGGTAGTGAATGGTATGTCGTAGAAATAGGAGTAGAAGGACTTCCCGACAAGTGGGTGTTACAAGTATTTGATACGGGGCAGTGTGATCCCTGCTATACCTTTCTGTCCCCAATGCCTAAGGAAGAAGATGCTGATTTAGAAGAGTTTCCTGAGCGTATTGCTCAAGTCATTACGATGGAGCGAGCTGGGCATAGCGTATGATTGAGTCCAGTCCTTAGTGGCTAGCTTTGAGGATTGATAATGGTTCATTCACTCTCGCCGGAAGATCTCCCACCAGAGTTAATAACAGACTTGGACGCAGCATTGAAAAGGCAATTAGAAGTAGCTATCTGTCGGCACTTTTTCGAAACCTGTGATGGATCTACTCAATCCCTGTTGATGCTCTGTAGATGGACCATCAATATTACTGAGGTCGTAATCTTACATATTTACTGCTCTGATCAGGAAAAAAACTGGCGAGTGTTGGACCGTATGACCAGGCTAGCTGAATATCTGTCTCAATTGAGTCCCCGTGCCAAAATCAGAGTCCATCCCCCATCACAAATGGAAGCACCGTTTGACATGCGAGTTGATGAACGTTCTGTTTAGCCAAATCGTTCTAACACTTTAGTACCCTTAACTCTGGGAATAGGCCATAGCTATCGAGATAGTGCTTTGTTCCTTCAGGTATTCGCTGTAATCGGCCAGATTATCTAGACCGACATAGGTGAGTGTAATTTCAGCGATGAACCAAGCAAATAGCTTAAGCACCAGTTGGCGATATTTTATTTTCATGATTAGCTTTCAAGTGAACATGGTTTAGAGGGGAAAAAGTGTTTCTCTACAACGTTAGATAAACTTTGAAGGCTGAGCCGATCGTACCGATGTTTGCCCGGCATAATCGTCAGAGTTGGTGCCTTTGAACAGCGTTTTTGACAGCCTGTATATTGAATTTCTACCTGGTCATGGAGCTGATATTCTTGCAAGATACTCTCTAATTTTGAGATCAGTTGATGGCCACCTCGCTTCTGGCAGCCTGACTTGCGACAAATCAAGATCTTAGGTGGTTTTTGTGCAACAGCAACCGTAGGATACGTTGGCACCTGAGAAGCCTCAGCCGTTGTTGACATTGGAGCCTGAGGTGCAGTTGTGAAAGGTACCTCTTCGTTAGGGGGAAGTAGTGGCAAAACCTGATAGGCTCTGAGCTTAATGGTACCTGTGGTAAAATCAACCTGACTGCGACCAATGCAGCGAATTTTGTCTCCGGGCTGGAATTGATAATCTTGTATAGAATCTCGCACCTCTTTAGGCAGCTTAATTACCACTTGCTCCTGCTCGACTTCAAGGGCAAGAGCTTTGATCTTTCTCTTTTTCTTGCTGAGATACCCTAGAAAGATTCCCTCTAGGATAAACATATATGGAGGTAGTTGTTTAAGCGGTGACATGGAAAAATCTCCTGTGAAGTGAGGCAACAGTATTTAGGGATATGCCAGCAAATAATTTACCGTTTTGTGGGGTATGAATTCAGAGCGAAACGTTCTCCCAAGGATATAATTCAGGAGGCAGAAATCAGCATACAGGATCTCACTGACTTCTGCCTCCTACCGCCTAATTTTCCATCTACTCAAGCTTTCCCGGCTTAAATAGAATTTAATTCAAGCGTTTAGCTTTAACGGTTTGAGGCGTTTTGATGGGATTATCCAATCCGGTCACTGATAGCTCCCAGCCATTGGCTAGGGTCAGAACTTGGGCATCATCGACTGTGGTTTGTTTAACAACAACTTCTTCTAGATCCTTTTTGGCAACATAGACCATTAGCTTTCCAGCACGATCCGTATGCAGCATGACTTTCATAGTGTTTCCTTAAGATAAAGAGCATTGTAGGGGCTGGCCTTGTACCTGTTCCATGGGAAAAGTCTATTGGGGCTAACCTTGTGCCTGCCCCCTGTGCGAATTATATAATCGCCACACCTAACCCCTCCTGCGAGGCTAAGGTGAGCAATTCATCAACGGTAAGGCTACGTTTTAGCTGAGTGGACAGATCGCGGACGGCATTGAGCAGTAACTGACTGTTGCTGGCATCCAGATGTATGTCATAGTTCTGTAGAACTTGACTCAACAGGTGACGACCAGAGTGTTTGCCGACAACAAAACGCCGTTGCCAACCCACATCTTTGGGATCAAACGGTTCGTAAGTGCTGGGATTATGCAGCACTCCATGGGCATGGATACCGGACTCATGGGCAAAGGTATTGGCTCCAACAATAGCCTTCCAGGGAGGGACTGGGCAATTGACGGTTTTAGCAACAAAGCGAGACAATTCTAACAGACGCTCGGTTTGAATATTGGTTTTGAGACCATAGATTTGCCGTAGGGCCATGACAACTTCTTCAAGAGCCGCATTGCCAGCCCTTTCTCCTAGCCCATTAACAGTAGTATTAATAGAGACAGCACCAGCTCGGATACCGGCCAGGGCATTGGCTGTTGCTAACCCCAGGTCGTTATGGGTGTGCATTTCCACTGGAATGGCTAAGACGGCAACCAGTTTTCGAACTTTTTCAAAGGTGGTAAACGGGTCCAGAATGCCCACAGTGTCACAAAAACGAAAACGAAATGCGCCGTTTTCTTGGGCAAACTGGGCAGCTTCGAGTAAAAATGTTTCATCAGCCCGAGAACTATCTTCACCTCCAACACTTACGTCTAGACCGTGATCGCGGGCAAAGGTAATAGTCTCTTGTAGCTGCTTAAACATTTTGGCCCACTGGCCTTGAAACTTTACTTGAATCTGTATATCTGAAACTGGCACCGAAATGTGAATGCGCTTTAGGCCACAATTAATCGACGCCTGAATATCAGACAACACAGCGCGATTCCACCCTAGGAGTTGAGCATTTAGGCCCAGATTGGCAATTGTGTGGATGGCCTGAGCTTCATCTCTCCCCATGGCGGGAATGCCAACTTCCATTTCCTGAATGCCAATGGTGTCGAGAAACGTTGCGATCGCAACCTTCTCGTCCAAACTGAAGGCAATACCTGCAGCTTGTTCACCATCTCTGAGGGTCGTATCGTTAATATATATTTGGGGGGGTGGTGTCATCGTAGCGGCCTCCGTAAACGTGGAAGAGGGAAGAGAGAAAAGGGAAGAGAGAAGAGGGAAGAGGGAAGAGAGAAGAGGGAAGAGAGAAGAGGGAAGAGGGTGAGCTGAGGGCCGTGTATAGTCTCACCCTCAAAATTTGCCTACTGGATTAGACTTGACGAACAGCTGTCTTAAGTCAACGAAGCATCGTCCATTGACTGAGACTGGTCTCCGTTGAAGGATTCAATATCTTCTGCAATGATTTGATTGAGAAAATACTGTAGAACCCAAGCAAAGACAATAAAAGGACCAATCATCATAAGGGTGGTCAACATAGCAAGCGCCTCCTGACTATTTGAGCAATAGACGAAATTTTGAACTGCATAGCCCTACTTCAAAAAGGTAAAAGTAAGACTATCTTCAGACAAAAAGTGTTCAAGATGAAAAGCCCGCTCTTCTGTCTTTAAGAGAATTTGCTCATAGAGATATCGAGTGGCTCGATCTCCCACACTTTCGGCTTGAGTGGCTAGTCGGCGAAGTAGAGTGATCATCGACTGCTCAGCAGTAAGATCATTGGCAATCATCTGTTGACAGTTATAGGCACCCTCTGATTCTGGAGTGAAACAGCATTGTTCGGCCAGGGTGGCAAAGGTGCCTGCGGGAATGCCGCCTAGACCATTTAAACGCTCAGCAACATCATGGGCATCTCCCTGAACAGCCCCATAGCTTTCTTGGAAGAATTCATGAATAGCGTAAAATTCTGCACCTTCAATTACAAAATGATGCTTTTGATATTGCATATAAAGGGCTTGAAAACTGGCGTAAACCAAATTCAGCCCTTCGCATACGGTGATAGTAATCTCCTTCTCAAGACCGACAGGATTATCACCTACTTCACCAAAAGCACGGACAAGGGTTTGAGTAGTCATATAATTTCTCCAATCAATAGGTAGGATGAACAGAAAGTAAGCGGCTAATGATTTGTAGTACAGCTCACCTGAGTTTGCCAACACCGTTCTAGCCAGCCAATACTAGACTGGCGAGGTGATGTGAATTGTCTGATGACGCTGCAAACTAACATCAGCTCTAATGCATCGTTGACATCAACTCGTAGTGTGCCATCGGTGGGACAGCTACACGAGATATGAAGTTCTTGCAAGCGACGATTAATCGACCAACGTTCGCCGCGAGGCACTGCGACAACTTGCCCCCAACCGGGAACAGTGGGTGTGGGGTTATCCATAGGATTGATACTCCAACGTTGAAAGGGATGAACAAGTGAGACTTTGTACTTGGGTTTCTAGCGCGTCAATGCGAGCCAAAAGATGACGTAGGGTAGTGGCTTCAACATCGGGAAGCTGACCATGTTCCAAAGGAGTTGTTAGGGTGTTGCATTCGCAAACATTACGGCTGGGAATCCCAACAGCCGTGCAGTTGGTCGGTACACTGTTCAATACAACAGCACCCGCTCCAATGCGGGCATGGTCCCCAATAGTAATACTGCCAAGCACCTTGGCACCACTGCCAATCACCACTTGGCTGCCAACCGTAGGATGGCGCTTACCCGTTTCTTTACCTGTCCCCCCTAGAGTCACCCCCTGATAGATCAGGGTGTAGTCTCCGACCACAGCAGTTTCCCCAATTACAACACCCATACCGTGATCGATAAAAACCCCTTTACCGAGGGTGGCCCCGGGATGAATTTCAATTCCCGTAAAGAGGCGAGCCAGGTGAGAAATAAAGCGAGGGAGAAAGGAAATCTTGTGATTTTGTAGCCAGTGGGCGAGGCGATGGGCTGCGATCGCATGTAAACCAGGGTAACAGCACAACACCTCTAACCAACTGCGAGCCGCCGGGTCCCGTTCAAAAATGATTGTGAAATCGGCCACACAGGGAAAAAGCCGGTGCAGTTCAGCAGACGAAAACAAATGCCGAACAGAAAAGTGTTGCAGAGATAGGGACATGGGTCTGGTGGGGCGTTGTTTTCCTGCTTATAGCAGTTACAACTGAGGGGGGGTGATCGCAACGGCCCAATCCAGATTTACTATAACTATTACCTTTACACTCAAATGCTAAAACCTTTATTGGTAAAGCATTTAGAATTTTTCTAGGGACAGGGTACAAGTATTTTGATACCCAGGGTTAGGTATTTCTAAGGGTGGGTGCAGGTATTCTGTACTCACGTCAAAGCCTTTATATATAGTGTTTAGACCTGGATTTTAGACAGTCTTATAAAAACTTGTTTGATGTACTCAAAACTGGGTTTTTGATCGGCGAACCCACAGCTTAGCAACAGAAACTGTAACAACTGATGCAGAACTGCCTCGACTAATTTCAGCAATCCTTAACAACTCGCCAATAGGTCGATCCTAGCGGTGCACTGTTACGGAACATCCAGTTTAATGAGCCCACCTCAAAGTGAGCATCAGCGTCATCTGGATCATCAAAAGCAAGATAGTGTTCCAGCTTAAAACTCTCCTATTGTTTAACATTATTTAATGTGAAATAGTAAAATCCGTTACCGAAATTAGGTTTAAACTGAAAACAATGATACAGACACCTTTTTGGCCTATGTAGCACAGCGGTAAATTGTGTATCTAATTTAGCAAAATATCTGTTATTGAGTACTCAAAAACTTGTCATCTAGAACCCATCAAAGTCGAGTCCATCCCTTTTATGATAATGGATGCGACTGAGTACAGTAATCATCGAGCGGGGGTGACAAAATACTAGTCCGTACCCTGGGGAATGCCCGTACCCTAACCTAGAAAAAATATTTTTTCTTGAATTATCAAGGGCTGTAGTCGATGAGTACAGCGTTAATTATCTAATAAATCCTATGGGGGCGTTGTTCTAGTGAACTTCTAGAGCCGTTGATATAACTCTTGCATCGCCAAACACTCAGTTAACACACGTTGGTGAACTCAAGCAACAAGGTCCAGCTAGATCTCACGTATCTTGCTAAGCCTTTGTTGGTTAGAGGTTCACCATTGGGCGGTAGGTGACAGACCAATTTCAGGCGTATTCACCCTATTGAGATGTCCTCGTTATCTTACCCAGACAAACAAGCACATCTCCATCCACACACCCTAGAAGTTGCTGATCACCTGACTGAGTTCTGAGGCTCGCACGCTCTCTGGCACTGCATTGTCTACCCTCCAGTCCGATTCTCCGATTTTATCGTGCAGAACAACCAACTGTGTTTACAGACTCAGCCAATGCAGTGCCGCTATTTCATATCGATACTTTATTCCCTAACTCCTTAAACCAATGACGCCTCCGCCTCCTACTGCCCTTGTCTCCGCGCCCACGACGACGCCTGAGCTGGACATAACGTTGACTAAAACAAAAACTACAGTCAAGAAGTCTGGCGGCGGCTGTGGCTGTAGCACTAAAAATGATGCTCCTAGTGGTATGAGTGAGTCTTTAAAGGCTCGCATTGAAAAACATCCTTGCTACAGCGAAGAAGCTCACCACCATTATGCCCGTATGCACGTTGCGGTGGCTCCAGCCTGCAACATTCAGTGCAACTATTGCAACCGTAAATATGACTGTGCCAATGAAAGCCGTCCTGGTGTTGTTAGCGAACTGCTCACACCTGAAGAAGCTGCCCACAAAGTTTTGGTGGTGGCCGGTAAAATTCCACAAATGACAGTTTTGGGGATTGCGGGTCCCGGCGACCCCCTGGCTAACCCAGAGAAAACCTTCCGCACCTTTGAGCTCATTGCCGACAAAGCTCCTGACATCAAACTCTGTCTCTCAACTAATGGTCTGATGTTGCCTGAGCATGTTGATCGGATTAAGCAGCTGAATGTGGATCATGTCACGATCACTATTAATATGGTGGACCCAAAAATAGGGGAGAAAATTTATCCCTGGGTTCACTACCGTCGTCGTCGCTACCGTGGCATTGAGGGGGTGAAGATCCTGCACGAGCGGCAGATGGAAGGTCTACAGGCGCTTCAGGAAGCTGATATCCTCTGCAAGGTAAACTCGGTGCTGATTCCTGGCATCAACGATGAGCACCTGCCAGAGGTGAATAAGGCGATTCGAGATCGCGGTGCATTTCTCCATAATATTATGCCCCTGATCTCGGCCCCAGAGCATGGCACGTACTTTGGTCTCAATGGTCAGCGGGGTCCAAATCCCAAAGAACTTAAGCGCGTTCAAGATAATTGCTCTGGCAACATGAAAATGATGCGCCACTGTCGTCAGTGTCGAGCCGATGCTGTCGGTCTGCTGGGTGAAGACCGTAGTCAGGAATTCACCAAGGAGAAGTTTATGGATATGTCGGCGGACTACAGTTTGGAAAAACGTCAGGCAGTTCATCTGGGCATTGAGCAAACCAAAGCCGCTGTAGCGGAGAAAAAACAAGCATCTGTCAATAAGCGTCGAACGGAGTCGACTAAAGTCCTGGTTGCGGTTGCAACTAAGGGGGGAGGACTTGTCAATCAACACTTTGGCCATGCCAAAGAATTCATGATTTATGAAGTAGATGCAACGGAAGCCAAGTTTGTTGGTCATCGTAAAGTTGCCGATTACTGCCAGGGCGGTTACGGCGAAGAGGCAGCCCTGAAAGGCATCATCAATACAATTATTGACTGTCAGGCTCTACTGACGGCCAAAGTAGGCCCCTGCCCCCAAAAGGCCTTACAAAAAGCCGGGCTGACCGTCATTGAAGCCTATGACGTGATTGAAACTGTTGCACGGCGGTTTTATGACGAACACGTTTTAGAGAGATAAAAGAAGAAAGGATACAGGAAAAAGGGAGATTTATCAGAATTTCTGCCCCTAACTCTCCCCTCTCTTTTGCTCTCTCTGTCCTAACCCTAACAGCGAGGCCCATACCATGACTTACACCATCACTAATGACTGTATCTCCTGTCAACGCTGTCTCTCTAGCTGCCCAACCAAGGCCATTGAGACCGATGGGTCCACATTCTGGATAGATGTGAATCGCTGTAACCAGTGTCAAGGCTCCCATGGCGTCGCTCAATGCTGGTCTGTGTGCCCAACGAATGAAGGCTGTGTGCCGTTATCCACCGCCACTACAGCTGTCGCTCTGAATGCTGAGACAACAACAGATTACTGGCATGTTTGGTTTACCAACTATAGCCACATGATCGCGCGGCTTAAATCCTCACAGCAGCCTGGATACTGGCGACAGTGGTTTGACCGGTATTCCCAATCCCTACAAACCTTGAGAGCCCAGGCTGACACAAATGTCCCGTTAATGCCGTAGTGCCTGCTCTGATTCTTTCTACTGTCCTTTATTGTTTATTGATCGCGGAGATGAGGTAATGGTCATTTATTTAGATAACAATGCGACCACGCGGGTTGACCCCGATGTTTTGGATGCAATGCTGCCCTATTTGAGCGACCTCTACGGTAATCCATCGTCGATGCATAGCTTTGGAGGACAGGTCGGTGCTGCCATTCAGGATGCCAGAGTCCAGGTGGCTGAACTCCTAGGGGCAGAAGATACTGAGATTATCTTTACTAGCTGCGGCAGTGAGGGCAACAATACGGCCATCCATGCGGCCCTGGCGGCCCAACCCGAGAAACGTCATATTGTCACCACTGCTGTTGAACATCCGGCCATTCTCAATGTGTGCAAGCATCTGGAGAAAAAAGGCTATACCGTTACCTATTTATCCGTGGACCGACGCGGTCAGCTTGATCTGATGGAAGTGGAAGCCGCCATGACTGGCGGCACGGCGCTGGTCACCACCATGTATGCCAACAATGAGACCGGTGTGATTTTCCCGATAGAACAGGTTGGCGCGATCGCAAAAGAATGCGGTGCCACTTTCCATGTGGATGCCGTCCAGGCCGTTGGTAAATTACCCATTGATCTAAAAAACAGCACCATTGACCTGCTCACCCTCTCTGGACACAAGCTCCATGCCCCTAAAGGGGTGGGTGCTCTATATGTTCGACGCGGTTTCCGCTTCCGTCCCTTTCTTCTGGGCGGACACCAGGAGCGCGGACGGCGGGCGGGCACCCACAATGTGCCTGGTATTATTGCCCTAGGTAAAGCCGCCGCAGTGGCCCGTGAGCATCTCGCTGCTGTCCATCGGGAGTGTCAGCTACGGGACCAGCTAGAGCGCCAACTGCTGGAGTTAATCCCCGATTGTGACGTGAATGGCGGCGGCACCCCACGTCTGCCTAACACCACCAACATTGGTTTCAAATATATTGAAGGCGAAGCCATTCTGTTTATGCTGAATCAGCATGGTATCTGCGCTTCCTCGGGGTCTGCCTGCACCTCCGGTTCTCTAGACCCCTCCCATGTTCTCACCGCCATGGGACTTCCCTACACCATTCTCCACGGCTCAATTCGCTTTAGCTTATCGCGATTCACCACTGCAGAAGATATCCAACAGGTTGTCAATGTCATGCCTGGCATTGTGGAAAAATTGCGGGCGATTTCACCCTTTAACAATGACGAAGCGGATTGGTTACAGGGCCGCGATTTGGTCCATAGCGCATAGGGCCGGTACAGGACCAGCCCCTACCTCTCTCTCTTCTTGCTCCTTTACCTCCAGAAACTACCATGTGGGACTATTCCGAAAAGGTACTTGAACTGTTTTATAACCCGATCAATCAGGGTGCGATCGCAGATGCCAACGAACCCGATATGGCCGTTGTCTATGGTGAAGTGGGTAGCATTGCCTGCGGTGACGCTCTGAGACTTCACCTGAAGATTCAGGAATCGACCGAGACCATTCTGGATTCACAGTTTCAGACATTTGGCTGTACCAGTGCGATCGCATCCTCCTCTGCTCTCACTGAAATTATCAAAGGCAAAACCCTTGATCAGGCCCTGAAGATTACCAATAAAGACATTGCTGACTTTCTGGGTGGTTTACCCGAAGCCAAAATGCACTGCTCTGTGATGGGGCAAGAAGCCCTGGAAGCCGCCATCTACAAATACCGTGGTATTGAAGTGGAGCACCACGACGATGACGAAGGCACATTAATCTGTTCCTGCTTTGGTATCACCGAGCCTCGCGTCCGACGTGTGATTATCGAAAACGATCTGACTACCGTTGAACAAGTCACCAACTATGTCAAAGCGGGTGGCGGCTGTGGCTCTTGTCTGGCCGGCATTGAAGATATTTTAATCGAAGTGCAGCGAGACAGAGCAACAACAGCCGCCAGGGTAGAAGCAGAAGTGACTGCGGCCCCCCTCTCCCCCATCCAAAAAATTAATCTGATTCAACAAGTCCTGACCGAAGACGTGCGCCCCATGCTGATAGCTGATGGCGGTGATGTTGAACTCTACGATGTCAGCGGCGATGTGGTGCAAGTGCAGCTCAAGGGTGCCTGTGGCTCTTGTGATAGCAGCACGGCCACCCTCAAAGGTGCAATTGAAACTCGGCTACAGTCCCAGGTTTCACCTGAATTAACCGTTATCGCTGTATAAAACTCACCTCCATTCTCTCACCTTATCTCTTACGTGTCTTATGAAACCCCTCCATCAGACCCTTATGGTCGAGCGTTCACCTCCCCCCGTCAATTACCAGAGAGCAGAGCCTCTGACGGACCCTCGACAAACCGCACCGCTCTGTATCGCTACATCTAGACCTAGCGTTTACTAACATCCTAAGGAGAATCCAATTCATGAGACAAATTGCATTTTACGGAAAAGGCGGTATCGGTAAATCCACCACCTCCCAGAACACCCTAGCCGCCATGGCTGAGCAAGGCCAACGCATCATGATTGTGGGCTGTGACCCGAAGGCTGATTCCACTCGCCTGATGCTCCACAGCAAAGCCCAAACCTCCGTGCTACAACTGGCTGCCGAACTCGGTGCCGTTGAAGATGTCGAACTTGACCAGGTGCTGCAAGAAGGCTATCGCGGCGTTAAATGCGTCGAGTCCGGTGGTCCTGAACCCGGCGTCGGCTGTGCCGGTCGTGGCATCATCACCGCCATCAACTTCCTAGAAGAAGAAGGGGCTTACGAAGATCTTGATTTCGTCTCCTACGACGTACTCGGTGACGTAGTTTGCGGCGGTTTTGCCATGCCCATTCGGGAAGGCAAAGCCCAAGAAATCTACATTGTTGTCTCCGGTGAAATGATGGCCATGTATGCGGCCAATAACATCGCCCGAGGCGTTCTGAAGTATGCCCAATCTGGCGGTGTGCGGCTGGGCGGCTTGATTTGCAACAGCCGGAATACAGACCGGGAAATTGAGCTCATTGAAGCCCTAGCCGACAAGCTCAATACTCAAATGATTCACTTTGTTCCCCGTGACAACGTGGTACAGCATGCTGAACTCCGCCGGATGACTGTAAATGAGTATGCCCCAGAGTGCAACCAAGCCAATGAGTATGCTCAACTCGCCGATAAGATCATCAACAACACCAAACTGACGATTCCGACGCCCATTAGCATGGACGAACTGGAAGAACTCCTGATTGAATTCGGCATCCTAGATAGTGATGAAAAGTATCAAGAAGCGCTAGCCTCTGATACTGCTGCTGTCGCTGCTGTCTAAAGGCTAGCCGCTGGTGGGTGAGTCTCCAACCCGTGAGATTTACCCCTAGCGTGCGGCCCATCCGCTTCATCCTATTCTCTAGCCTAAATGAGAGGACACCATGGCCACCGTAGAAGATCGAAAAGAGCTGATCCAGGAGGTGCTGAAAGCCTACCCTGAGAAAGCCCAAAAGAGACGCTCCAAGCACCTGAATGTCAAAGAAGAAGGCGCTTCTGACTGCGGCGTTAAATCTAACAAGAAATCTGTTCCCGGCGTCATGACAACTCGTGGCTGCGCTTACGCAGGAGCCAAAGGGGTGGTCTGGGGACCTGTCAAAGATATGATTCACCTGAGTCATGGGCCAGTGGGCTGTGGCTACTATTCCTGGTCTGGTCGCCGTAACTACTATGTGGGCACCACCGGGGTGGACACCTTTGGTACCATGCAGTTCACCTCCGATTTCCAAGAACGGGATATTGTCTTTGGCGGTGATAAGAAACTGGCCAAAATCGTCGATGAACTAGAAGAACTGTTTCCCCTAAGCCAGGGCACCACCATTGAATCGGAATGTCCCGTAGGGTTGATTGGAGACGATATTGAAGCCGTTGCCAGACAGAAAGCTAAAGAGACTGGCAAACCGGTTGTTCCTGTCCGCTGTGAAGGATTCCGAGGGGTTTCTCAATCCTTAGGTCACCACATTGCTAACGACACCGTGCGCGACTGGGTACTGCCCAAGGCCGACGAGTATCGCAAACTGCCCGAAGGGTATGAAGTGGGTGACTATGATGTCAACATCATTGGCGACTATAACATCGGTGGAGACGCTTGGCCCAGCCGCCGACTGCTAGAAGCCATTGGTCTCCGTGTTATTTGCCAATTCTCAGGGGATGGCACCTTTAACGAAGTGGTGATGACGCCCCTGGCCAAGATGAATCTGATCCACTGCTATCGGTCGATGAACTACATCTGCCGGTTTATGGAAGAGAAGTATGGTATTGGCTGGATGGAATACAATTTCTTTGGCCCCACCCAGATTGCCAAGTCTCTGCGTAAGATTGCCGAACAGTTTGATGAGACCATCCAGACCAAAGCTGAAGCGGTGATTGCCGAGCATCAGAAGCGCATGGATGCCATTGTTGCCAAGTATCGCCCCCGGTTAGAAGGCAAGACAGTGATGATGATGGTGGGTGGTTTACGGCCTCGTCACGTGATCCCTGCTTTTGAAGACCTGGGTATGAACGTGATCGGTACTGGCTATGAGTTTGGCCATGGTGATGACTACAAGCGCACCGCCGACTATGTGAAAGAAGGCACGGTCATCTATGACGACGTCAGCGGCTACGAGTTTGAAGAACTTGCCAAAGAGCTACAGCCAGACTTAATTGCGGCTGGCATTAAAGAGAAGTATGTCTTCCAGAAGATGGCCCTTCCCTTCCGGCAGATGCACTCCTGGGATTATTCCGGTCCTTACCACGGCTATGAAGGCTTTGAAGTCTTTGCCCGCGACATGGATTTGGCCATTAACAATCCTACCTGGGGTTTAATCAAAGCTCCCTGGGCTGAGTAGATAAGTAGATGGGGGGATGGGTATGCGTGCCATTTCCGATCACGCCTAGTATTCACCGACTTTACCTCTCACCCATCTACCCTGTTTTTCATCTACTACCCCTCCTACTCTCATCCACCCATCCACTCTCCAAGAAGGAGACCACCATGACTGAGAATAATACACCCCAAGTGCCGGAAACCGCTCCAGACCCCGGCAAAATCAAAGACCATTTTGATCTATTTCAAGAAGATACCTACCAGGACATTTTTGAATATAAGCGCCAATTTGAAGGTGCCCACAGCCGTGAAAAAGTGGCTGAGGTAGCTGAATGGACCAAGACCTGGGACTATCGTGAAAAGAACTTTGAGCGCGAAGCTCTCACCATTAACCCGGCTAAAGCGTGTCAGCCCTTGGGTGCACTCTTTGTAGCATCTGGTTTTGAAGGGACATTACCCTATAGCCATGGGTCCCAAGGCTGTGTGGCTTACTTCCGCACCCACCTCACCCGTAACTATAAGGAACCCTTCCAGGCCGTGTCGTCTTCTATGACAGAAGATGCAGCAGTATTTGGAGGGCTGAACAACCTGAAGCAGGGTTTACAGAATTCTTTCGAACTCTATAAGCCCAAAATGATTGCCCTCTGTACCACCTGTATGGCAGAGGTAATCGGCGATGACTTGGGGGCGTTTATCACCACCGCTAAGCAAGAGGGCTATATTCCAGAGGAATTGCCGGTACCCTATGCCCATACTCCTAGCTTCGTGGGCTCTCATATTACTGGCTATGACAATATGCTTAAGAGCATATTGGCCAACTTAACCGCCGGTAAAGAGAAGACCGAGACCAGTAACGGTAAATTTAACTTTAACCTGGGCTTTGATCCCTATATTGGCAATATCCGTGAACTGAAGCGGATTTTGGGCCTGTTTGGCATCGACTACACCATTCTCTCGGATAATTCGGACACCTTTGATTCCCCGAATACGGGTGAGTTTAAGATGTATAACGGGTTAACTACGTTAGAAGAGACAGCAGACTCTCTCAATGCTGAGGGTACGTTCTTCTTCCAGAAGTACACCACCCCCAAGACTCAGGAATACCTTGCCGAAGCATGGGATCAAAAAACCTATAACTTCCGTCCTTTTGGTATCAAGGGCACTGATGAATTCCTGATGGCCCTTTCTGCGATTACGGGCAAAGCCATTCCCCTGGAACTGCAGCAGGAGCGGGGTCGCGCTGTGGATGCCCTCACCGACTCTCAAGCCTGGATTCACGGTAAGAGCATTGCTCTCTACGGCGATCCGGACCATGTATTTGGCATTACCCAGTTTCTGTTGGAAATGGGAGCTGAGCCTAAGCATATCGTGGTTACCAACTCCAACAATGATTTTGAGGCGGAACTGCGTGAGGTGCTGACCAACAGTCCCTACGGCCAGGAGGCAACTATCTGGGGTAAGAAGGACCTGTGGCACTTGCGATCGCTAATGTTCACCGAGCCCGTTGACCTACTGATCGGCAACTCCTACGGCAAGTACCTGTGGCGCGACACCGGCACTCCCCTAGTGCGCATCGGCTATCCCATCTTTGATCGTCACCACATGCACCGCTATGCCACCCTTGGCTACCAGGGTGCCATCAACCAGTTCAACTGGATCATCAACACGGTTCTAGATGACCTGGACCACAAGACCAATGTGCCCGCCAAGACGGATATCTCCTTTGATCTGATTCGTTAAAGGCGAATGGGTGGATGGGAAGACAGAAGGAGTGGATGAGTCGATGGGTGAGCCCACAACCCCTAACCCTCTTCCCTCTTCCCTCTTCCCTCTTCCCTCTTCCCTCTTCCCTCTTCCCTCTTCCCTCTTCCCTCTTCCCTCTTCCCTCTTCCCTCTTCCCTCTTCCCTCTTCCCTCTTCCCTCCTCTTTTTTCGCTCCTCCCTACGACCAAGGGCAGGCACAAGACCAGCCCCTACTCCCCCCCTCCCCTCCCCATGAAACTCAGCGAAGAAATCGAAATCGACTCTCCCCCCTACTTTGACATGGGCGATCGTGTCCGTGTTCGCAAGCTTATCCGCAACGACGGCACCTTTCCTGGCAAAGATATCGGTTTTCATCTCGCTAAAAAAGGCGATATCGGCTATATCGTTGGCATCGGCACCTATTTACAACGGGCTTATATTTATTCTGTGCATTTTCTAGAAACCAACTATGTCGTCGGCTGTCTTAAAAAAGAACTCGATCTAGCAGAAGAGCGCCCGCCCCTGATTGAACAACCAGATTGGTAAGAACCAATGGCTATCCTCACATCTCACCCCCAACAACCCACCCCCGTCCTGGAGAAAACGTCTCAACGCACCAGTCTCCTTGGCCCACTACGTCGCTGGATTAATCAGATTCAGGTTACCAATTCCCGAACTGCCCATTTAATTTGTCGAGTCATTCCCAGTCATTGTCCGTTTGAACGAGATATTTCTCTTTTTGGGTACACCGTTCATATCCCGGCCCTCTGTAGACTTAACCCAGTTTACGAGGAAATTGTCGATCTGCGACTACGAGCATTGACCTACCTGATGGATGCCTGTGGCGAAAATATCTCCACCTATATTCGCTAAGGGATAACAAAACACTGTAACCTCCTCCTTCTTTATCGCCATGAAAATGACCTCTGGCAAAATCAATGAACTCCTGACCCAGCCTGGCTGTGAGCACAACCATAAGAAAGATGGTAAGGGCCAGAAAAAAGCCTGTCAACAGCAGGCACAGCCTGGTGCTGCCCAAGGAGGATGTGCCTTTGACGGGGCCAGTATTGCCCTGGTGCCGATCACCGATGTGGCCCATTTGGTCCATGGACCCATTGCTTGTTCAGGTAATTCCTGGGGTAGTCGTGGCAGTCTTTCCTCTGGTCCCAGGATCTACCAAATGGGATTCACCACTGATCTGAGTGAAAACGACATTATCTTTGGTGGTGAAAATAAGCTCTACAAGGCAATTCATGACGTTAAAGAACGCTACAGCCCCGCCGCAATCTTTGTTTATCTCACCTGTGTGACAGCGCTGATTGGCGATGACCTGGATGCTGTCTGTCAGGCGGCTAGCAAAAATTTTGACATTCCTGTCGTGCCGGTCAGTTCTCCTGGCTTTGTGGGTAGTAAGAATCTTGGTAACCGGATTGGGGGTGAAGCACTGCTAGAGCATGTTGTCGGTACTCGGGAACCTGAATATACCACACCCTATGACATAAATTTAATCGGCGAGTATAACATTGCCGGAGAAATGTGGGGCCTGTTACCGCTGTTGGAAAAGCTAGGAATTCGAGTGCTGGCTAAGATTACCGGTGATGCCCGATATAACGAAGTGGCCTGTGCCCACCGGGCCAAACTCAACGTGATGATTTGTTCTAAAGCCTTGATCAATATGGCCCATACGATGGAGGAACACTATGGGATTCCTTACATCGAAGAGTCAATTTATGGCATTGAAGATATGAATCGTTTGCTGCGAGAGATCGCGGCTAAACTAGGCGACTCTGACCTGCAGGCCCGTGTTGAGACTTTAATAAAAGAAGAGACCAGTAAACTGGACATTGCTCTGGCTCCCTATCGTCAACGTCTCAAAGGCAAGCGAGTTGTTCTCTATACAGGGGGTGTTAAAAGCTGGTCGATTATCTCGGCTGCTAAGGATCTAGGCATTGATGTCGTGGCCACGAGTACCAAAAAGAGTACCGAAGAAGATAAGGCCCGGATCAAAAATCTGCTGGGTAAAGACGGCATCATGATGAACAAAGGCAATGCTCAGGAACTCCTGAGGGTGGTTGCCAAAACTAAAGCTGACATGTTGATTGCCGGTGGTCGTAATCAGTACACGGCTCTAAAAGCGAGAATCCCCTTCCTTGATATCAACCAGGAACGCCACCATCCCTATGCGGGCTATCTGGGGATGATTGAGATGGCAAAAGAGCTGGATGAAGCTCTGCATAGCCCCATTTGGGAACAGGTGCGACGTGAAGCCCCATGGGATAGCGTTGGCGGAGCCTGGGATCAGCCTGGAGCTTCTCTGGCTCATCCTGCCCAGGCTTCCACAAAAGTTCTCTCCCGTAGAAAATCCGTCACTGTTAATCCCCTCAAGCAAAGCCAGCCTCTAGGTGCAGCTCTGGCCTACTTAGGCATCAAAGGCATGATGCCGCTCTTCCATGGCTCCCAGGGGTGTACCGCATTTGCCAAGGTCATGTTAGTACGCCATTTCCGAGAAGCGGTCCCTATGTCTACGACTGCTATGACAGAGGTCACCACAATTCTAGGCGGCGAAGGCAATGTGGAGACAGCAATCTTAACGCTATTGGAGAAAACCAAGCCAGCCATTATCGGCTTGTGTACAACCGGACTGACGGAAACCCGAGGCGATGATATGCAGGGAATCTTAAAGGAATTCCGGCAGCGTCACCCCGAGCTGTCCTCACTGCCCATTGCATTTGCATCGACGCCAGACTTTAAAGGAGCGTTACAGGATGGCTATGCCGCCGCTGTAGAGGCATTGGTACGGGATATTCCGGATAGTGGGCAAGACGAACTGCGACAACAGGGTAGCGATTCATTCTATACCTACGCTGTACCTGGTATGCCTTCCCAGGTAACGGTCCTGGCCGGTTCATCTCTAGCTCCTGGCGATGTACAGGCGGTTAAAGACATGGTGACGGCCTTTGGGCTCAATCCAGTGTTTGTTCCTGATCTGTCTAAGTCTCTTGACGGCCATTTAGCCGATAGTTACTCCGGTCTCACCAATGGAGGTACCACGCTTAATCAGCTGAAGTCGTTGGCCTATTCTTCATTCACCCTGGCGATTGGCAACAGTATGAAGCTGGCGGCTGAAATTTTGCAACAGCGTTTTGGTACTGAGTTCAGACTCTTTAATAGTCTCACCGGTCTGGGTGCTGTGGACAGCTTTTTACAAGAGCTTTCAGAGCTAAGTGGTCGCCCTGTGCCTGAAAAATTCCGTCACCAGCGTCGGCAGTTACAGGATGCCATCCTCGATACCCACTTTTTCTTTGGTCGTAAGCGAGTTGCCCTGGCGCTGGAGCCTGACCTGCTGCATAGGATTGCCTGGTGGCTGACAACCACGGGGGCTGAAATTCATGCGGCTGTGACGACAACTACATCCAAACTACTCAAAACCTTGCCAGCTGATACGGTTACTATTGGCGATTTGGAAGACTTTGAAGATCTCGCCCAGGGTGCGGACCTGTTAATTGCCAACTCCAATGCCAAAGCGATTTCAAAGCGCCTGGGTATTCCCCTCTATCGCCTTGGCTTCCCAGTATTTGATCGGCTTGGTAACGGTCAACGCTACACCGTCGGTTATGACGGCACTACTCAGCTTTTGTTTGATATCGGCAACATTTTTATGGAGGTCGATGAAACTGATGCCCATGCCCAGGTTCATGCCTGGCGAGAAGGTTACGTGTAAGTATGCACAAGGAGATTTAACGATGAGAATTGCCTTTGCTACCCAAGATTCGTTACACATCAATGCCCACTTTGGTTGGGCCCGACAGATCGATGTTTATGAGGTGGATACCACTGGCTACACTTTTCTAGAAGCGCTGAAATTTGAGGGTGATCTCAAGGAAGACGGTAACGAAGATAAGCTAGAGCCCAAGGTTAAAGCTTTGCAAAACTGCACCATTGTCTATGTTTCTGCGATTGGGGGTAGTGCTGCGGCCCGTCTGATTTGCAAAAATATTACTCCGATCAAGACCGGCTCTGGCAACGATGAAATTGGGGATGTACTGGCCCGTCTGGTGCAATCTCTCAAGCATAGCCCGCCACCATGGCTACGTAAGGCTTTGAGTAAAAACAAACCTGCTTTAACGTTTGATGATGACTTTGAAACCATTGAAGAGGAAGTAATTGTATGAGTCCTGTTGCTGCCACTGACCCAAAAACGACTGAATTAGATGCCGCATTAGTGATTGATAGTTCCCTATTCCTCAAGGCAATTGTTCAGCAGATTCGTGCTAACGATGCCTATGGCACCTATCGGAACTGGGCCGATGAGATTTTACTGAAGCCCTATATCATTCCTAAGAAAAAGCGTCGGACAATTCCGGTGGAAGGGGACGTTGATCCGATTACCATGGCGCGGATTATGGCATTCTATCGTGCGATCGCAGCTTGTATTGAGCAAGAAACCGGTCAGCTTTCTCAAGTGGTAGTCGACCTCAGCCACGAAGGCTTCGGCTGGGCACTGATCTTTTCTGGCCGCCTAATTCTAGTGTCCAAAACCCTACGAGATGCCCAACGCTTCGGCTTTGACACCCTAGAAAAGATGAACGCCGAAGGAGAAAAATTAGTCCAAAAAGGTATTGATCTAGCCCAGCGGTTTCCCGCCGTTTGTAACCTTTAGTCAAGCCTGCAGCCGGGTAGGGGCCGCTCTCCCCTACCTTTCCTTTATCATTCGTTTGTCCCATGCCCGAAACTACGACACCGACCACCCTTGACGATCTGAAAAAACAAATCAGAAGGCTAAATAGCAAAGCGGGCCAGATGAAAATGGACCTGCATGACATTGCCGAAGGCTTACCTACTGATTTAGAAGAATTGCCCACCGCTGCTGCTCGCACCTATGACATCTATTGTCAATTGCGTGAACTCAAAGAGCAACTCAAAACCTTGGAGGCCGATCAATGACAACGTTAACTCGTACCTTAGCTCAGTTTAACCAGCTCAAAGACGCTGAAGACTATTTTCAGTTTTTTGGCTTGGCCTATGACCCGCAGGTGGTCAATGTCAATCGTTTGCATATCTTGCGGAAATTTGCCCAGCTTGTCAAAGACGAAGATAAAGCCCAACCCGAAGAACAAAAGCTGAAAGCCTATCGCCAGGCCCTGCAAACCGCCTACGATTTGTTTTTAACCTCCTCTTCCGTGGAACAAAAACTCTTCAAAGTCTTCCAAGACAGACCGAAGAACGTAGTCATGCTCTCCGATATTACTGTGGAGTAATCCACTGCCCACTGCCCACTGCCCACTGCCCACCGCCCACTGCCACCATGCTCCTCTCCCTCTCCCCCACCGAACTCGAACGCTACCGCCGCCAAATGATGTTGCCTGGACTGGGTGAAGCTGGACAACGCCAGCTAAAAAACACTACGGCCCTGGTTACGGGGGTGGGTGGCTTAGGGGGAACAGCCGCTCTCTATCTGGCCGTAGCCGGAGTTGGTAAGCTGATCTTGGTACGCGGTGGCAACCTGCAACGGGAGGATCTCAATCGACAAATTCTCATGACCGATGATTGGGTAGGTAAGCCTCGTGTCTTTAAAGCCCAGGAAACATTGCACAATCTCAACCCTGACATCGAGATTGAGGCTGTGTGCGAATACGTTAGTGACAACAACATTGGCGTACTCGTCCAGCAAGCCGATATCGCCCTAGACTGCGCTTTTGATTTTAAAGAACGAGACTTGCTCAATAGTGCCTGTGTGCGATGGCAAAAGCCCATGGTGGAAGCTGCCATGAACAGCATGGAAGCCTATCTCACCACCATCGTGCCGGGACACACACCCTGTCTTACCTGTCTCTTCCCTGAAAAGCCAGACTGGGATCGCTGGGGGTTTGGAGTATTGGGCGCGGTGTCAGGGACCCTTGCTTGTCTGGCCGCACTGGAGGCAATTAAACTGATCACTGGCTTGGGCGAACCTTTGCTAGGGCAATTGCTAACTATGGATTTGGCCCGTGCCGAATTTGCTAAACGTCGCTCTTATCACGATCCCAACTGCCCTACCTGTGGCCAGATGACGCAGGTAGCTGATTCACTTACGGCTACTCCCATTTCATCCTGTTGAACTTGTTATCTTGAACCATGCCCTGGACTGCTCTCATCTTTTTGGGCCTTACTTTCATCTTCTGGCAGCTCCTAAAGTTTGTCTCTGACGAAGCTATTCGGTTTATCGCTAGTCTTGTTGCTGTAGCTTGTCTCGTAGTCGGTTTAGCCATTGCCCCGATTCTCTTAAAAAGTTTAATTCTTCTAGTTTTGCTGCTGACGCCCCCCATGGGTGCTCAAAATCGTAATTTCAGCTAGACCTGTCCACTCACTTTTACTCACCACCATGACTGTTACCCTTACCGAACTCGCCGAACTTCGTCTTCGTACGTTTGTTCGTGGCACTCCTGACTATACCCCCACGCGAGGTGTTCGTCTGGCGGTGAAAGACGGCGGCTGTAATGGCTACGAATACGCTATTAAAATAGCTGATGCTCCAAATCCTGATGATGAGATTACAGAATCAGGCAGCCTCAAAGTTTTTGTTGATCCGAAAAGTGCTCCCCTATTAGATGGGGTGGTGGTGGACTACATTGACAGTTTATTGGAAAGCGGCTTTAAGTTCACCAACCCCAATGCTACTGATACCTGTGGCTGCGGTAAGTCCTTCCAAGCGGCAGACTGTGGCCCCGCTGGGACTCCCTGTTCCTAGAAAAGCAGAGAAGGACAATTGATTTTTCTCGCATCTACCTCTCATCTTATCCAATTCTCACCCTCACTTATTAAGGAGACTTGTTATGACAACGTATCAGGTTCACCTCATCAACAAAAAGCGCAAAATTGATATTACAATTCCTGTCGATGACGATACATATATTCTAGATGCAGCAGAGGAGAACGATATTGAGCTACCGTTTTCCTGCAAGTCCGGAGCCTGTTCTAGCTGTGTCGGGAAAATTGTCGAAGGCGAAATTGATCAAGAAGACCAGTCGTTTTTAGAGGATGAACAAATCGATAAAGGCTTTGTTTTACTTTGTGTTGCTTATCCCCGTTCGGACTGCACGATTAAAACCCACATGGAGGCGTATTTAGTTTAGTAACGGTTAGCTGACGATTAACTTATTTAGGAGACTAGAGATTGGCCATGTTTACTAGGTTTACTGTATCTGGGGCTTCTCTTAAGGCATTAAAAGTTGGTGAACGTGGCGTTATTTCCCGGATTAGGGGCATTAACCCAGCCGTTGCCGACCAGCTCAGAAAATCAGGATTGTCTCCGGGCACCTCCTTAAGTTTAGAGCAGCGCTCTCCCCGATTTGTGGTTCGCACTCGCCAGGGTACAGTACCGCTGACCCAGGCTATGATTCAGTCGGTTTACGTACGGACAAAAGTCTCCTAAGAGGTCTGATACCTGACTTTGGTCTAGTTTATTTTAAATACTTTGCAAATTTTAGGAGTTGAAACCATGACAAAGATTGGCATCTTTTATGGTAGTACCTCGGGTACCACCGAAGAAATTGCAGAAAAACTTCAGGAAGAAATTGGCGAAGATATCTGCGATTTGTACAATATGGAAGAAGACTTTGATGATGTGGATGACCTGCTGAAATATGATTACCTGCTGCTCGGCTGCTCTACATGGGGGGCTGGAGAAGTGCAAAACGATTGGCGTGAACCCCTGTTTGATATGGAAGTCGACAAGCCCAACTTCTCTGGAAAAACTATTGCGCTCTTTGGCCCAGGTGATTGTGAAGGCCACAGTAAGCACTTTGTAGGTGCCCTAGGAATTCTCTATGATCAGTTTAAGGCCTTGGGAGCAAAGCTGGTGGGGGCTGTTTCTACTGAAGGCTACTCATTTGAGAAGTCCACTGCCATTCGAGACGGTCAGTTTGTTGGCTTGCCCCTCGATGAAATCAATGAGAGCGATAAAACAGAACAACGAATTGCCGATTGGCTAGAATTATTAAAAGCTGACTTTCCAGTCTTGGCTGCTTAACTGATGCTCCCGTGGGCACACCTATGATCATGTCTGACTTTTTGAATCGATGGCCCATAAACCCTGGGCCATCAGCCACCACTAATTCAACCCAGTTTCACCGTAGATGGGCCGATTATTATCAGGCCGTTGCCGGTCGCCCTCCCCGTGAAACATTGTTAACGGCCCTTGAACGTTTCTCGGCTGAGCCGTTGGCTAATGCGCGTAGGACTGCGGTGGATTTAGGCTGTGGTGACGGGCGTGACACGGTGGAACTGCTGCGACAGAATTGGCGAGTGATTGCCATTGACGGAGAATCTGAAGCGATTATTCGACTACGGCGGCGTTCGGATATTAATCGAACGTATTTAGAAACTCGCGTACAGCAATTTGAAGAGCTAACGCTACCACCGGACGTGGATTTGATCAACGCTAGCTTTTGTTTACCCATGTGTAAACCAGACTGTTTCCCAACGCTTTGGGAAGAAATTGTCATGGCATTAAGACCAGGCGGTCGATTTTGCGGACATTTGTTTGGCGATCGCGACTCTTGGACCATCTATGGCGATATAAATTTTCACACGCGCTCCCAGATTGAAGAATTGCTAAGTTATTTCAATGTGGAGCTTTTAGATGAAGAGGAACATCCTGGCAAAACCGCACTGGGCGAGGAAAAGCACTGGCATTTGTACAATATTGTTGCCCGCAAACGATAGGGTTTTCTGAAAAAAGTTAGAGGTGTACAGTTGTTTCACCAACACTGATGTAGCCTATAAGAGACTATTATCAAGGGATTGTCCCAACGAATAGGAGACCCCCCTTATGAAGGTTGCTAAAGATGTAACCCAGCTGATTGGCCAAACCCCCCTGGTACAGCTGAATCGAATTCCTCAAGCCGAGGGCTGTGTTGCCAAGATTTTACTGAAGCTAGAGGGCATGAATCCGGCAGCATCGGTTAAAGACCGCATTGGTGCCAATATGATCCATGCGGCTGAGGTATCAGGTGCGATCGCACCTGATCGGACTGTTCTAGTAGAGCCCACCTCCGGCAACACTGGCATTGCCCTGGCCATGGTGGCTGCGGCCAAGGGCTATCGCCTCATCCTAACAATGCCAGATACCATGAGCCTGGAGCGTCGGGCCATGCTCAACGCCTATGGGGCAGAGCTGGTGTTAACGCCGGGTAGTCAGGGCATGAACGGTGCGATCGCAAAGGCCCAGGAGATTACGGCTCAGCTGCCCAATGCCTTTATGCCCCAACAGTTTGAAAATCCAGCCAACCCACAAATCCATCGCGAAACCACAGCGGAAGAAATCTGGAATGATACCGATGGCCAGGTGGATATGGTAGTGGCCGGTGTTGGTACCGGCGGCACAATTACCGGTGTTGCCCAGGCACTAAAACTTAAAAAAGAGAGTTTTCGAGCCATTGCCGTAGAACCGACTAACAGTCCTGTACTATCGGGTGGCAGTGCCGGTCCCCACAAAATTCAAGGCATTGGCGCTGGGTTTATCCCCCCGGTGCTGCGGGTTGATTTAATCGACGAGACTGTCACCGTCACCGATGCAGCCGCTATTGACTTTAGCCGCCGTCTTGCTCGAGAAGAAGGACTACTGTCTGGAATTTCTGCCGGTGCTGCCCTGGCTGCAGCTGTTCAAGTCGGACAGCGTCCTGAAAATAAAGACAAGCTCATTGTCATCATTCAACCCAGCTTTGGCGAACGGTATCTAAGTACTGTTTTATTTAAAGAGCTCGCTCCGGCCTACCCGGCCCTGATACCTGACAGTCTGTCAGCCGCGTACCAAGCCCCTACTCCTGTTGCCTAAACCAGAGAACCTATGAACACTCCACCCAATCCACCCGAGCCGCGTCAGGCAATGTACTTGGGATTAATTGACCGACTGCTCACCTGCCCTAACGGAGAAGAACCCGAGATTCTTAATGCTGACCCTGACCTGTTAGATGCCGGATTTGTACAGGCTCTAATGCAGACTGCCAGCTATTTTGCCCACCAAGACAATCCTGATGCCGCTAAGTTTCTCGTTTTTATTGCCCGTGAGTTGGCTCACCAGCTAGGTCTCTATCCACAGACCCAACCCCAGGCATAAGAGACTTTGAGCCTGAGCTAAGCCTGAACCTGAGCTGAGTCTTAGGCTTAGCTCAGGGCGTTGAGTTTTGATAAACATTGGACACAACAACATTTACCCTGACCTTGCCGTAACTCCTGCCAAACCTGAATCTTGGTAATGAGCGACATCCCCCTTTCGGGGGGTGGGGGGGAGTTGAGGCCCCCACGAACAGGAGGGTTTCAGGGAGGAAAGCCCTGAGCAACCCCTATCGCGGTTGACCCATGCTTAATCGATGTATTGTGGGAGGGTCGGCACTTAGCAAAACCGGCTGCGTGGGGTCCCGCCGAGTTCCCCACACCCCCATGGCTAGGGCGTTCCGCCGCCCTAGAACCCAACGGAAAAACATCAGCGATATCCCTAATCGCATAGTTGAGTATCCGGCGAGGTGATTTAGAATTTTGCGCGCTGCGACAAAATTCTAAAAGGAGACATCATTCCATTCTTTGTTAGACAAAACGATCATAATTAAACTATGAGCTTAATTTTTAACAAGCCCTTAATAATGACCGTAGTCCACGTTCTTATTCCCATAACCCAGCGCCCTCCCCATGCAACGCCGTAAATGTCTCACCCTCTTTCTCACGGGTCTAGTCTCTGGGTCAGTTGCCGTGGGCTGTAGTCGTGAAGATCAAACCGTCGGCTCTGGTAGCACCATAACCCTTACGGTCTCTGCTGCGGCCAGTTTACAAGATGCCCTAGAGAAGATTATAGCCCCATTTACTGAAGCCCATCCCGATATCGCCATAGACTACAATTTTGCCTCCTCAGGAGCACTTCAGCGCCAAATAGAACAGGGGGCTCCGGCTGATATCTTTTTTGCCGCCGCCTCTCAACAAATGGATGCGCTTTCAGATAAAGGGCTAATTTTGCCTGATTCTCGTCAAGAATTGGTAACCAATCGTTTAGCCTTAGTGACTGCCATTGACTCAGCCCTAGACATTACCGATATCGCTGAGCTTAAGACCACGGATATAAACAGCATTGCCGTCGGAGAATTTCGCAGTGTGCCAGCGGGTCAATATGCGCAGCAGGCATTTCAACAGCTAGAGCTGTTAGACACATTGCAATCTAAGTTTGTCTTTAGCAACAGTGTCCGCAATGTTTTAGCAGCTGTGGAAAGCGGCAATGTTGAACTCGGCATTGTGTACGCCACCGATGCTGCGCTATCCCGTCAGGTTCAAGTATTAGCCACGGTACCCGAAGAATTTCATCTGCCGATTGTGTATCCAATTGCCATTGTCAGCAATAGCACTCAGCCTGCCGCCGCCCAACGGTTTATTGACTTTTTAACAACCGAGACCGCTCAGACAATGTTTACAGAGTTTGGCTTTAACGCAATTCGTTTATAACAATCCCATGCTGGATCTCTCTCCCCTTTGGATATCGTTGCGCATTGCGACGATTGCCACTGCTGTCACATTTTTTGTGGGCATTGCTGCGGCCAACTTTATGCACCACTATCGCGGTCGCGGTCGCGCCTTGCTAGACAGCATTTTACTAGCGCCCATGGTGCTACCGCCCACTGTGCTCGGGTTTTTACTACTCATATTGCTGGGCAAAAGGGGTCCACTGGGGATGCTGTTGACCAATGCTGGCATTAGCGTTGTTTTTACCTGGTATGCGGCGATTATAACCGCAACGGTGGTGGCGCTACCCCTGATGTATAAAACAACGTTGGGGGCGTTTGAGCAAATTGATAGTAATCTACAACAGGCGGCTCGCACCCTGGGTGCTTCGGAGCTAACTGTGTTTTGGCGCATCACTCTACCCCTGGCACTGCCGGGGCTGATTGCCGGGGCCACCCTCGCCTTTGCCCGCGCGCTCGGAGAATTTGGGGCCACACTGATGCTGGCGGGCAACATTCCAGGGCGAACCCAAACCCTACCCATGGCCATCTATTTTGCGGTTGAGGGGGGAGACTTTTATGAAGCGGCGATTTGGACCGGAGTGATCTTGATTGTGGCATTAGGGGCGTTGGTGTTAGTCAATCAATGGCAGCCAGGGCTAAGTAAAAAAGGAAAAAAGAGAGAAGAGAGTGTAAAGCTCAAAAGTAACGAAGTAGACGATACAGGGAAGACAACAGATCGGACATCTCCCAGTCCGCTGATGTATCCATCTACCTATTCATCTGCCGATGCACCAACGCTTTCTGTCAACCTCACAAAACACTTGCCAAACTTTACCCTCAATGTTTCGTTCACAACGGACGATCAGCCGTTAGGGCTATTGGGACCATCGGGGGCGGGCAAAAGTTTGATTTTGCGCTGTCTTGCAGGTATTGAGACCCCCGATGCTGGTCGAATTGTGTTAAACGGTCGGGTATTGTTTGATTCAGAAAACGGCATTAATGTACCTATTTGCGATCGCAAAATCGGTATTCTATTCCAAAACTATGCCCTGTTTCCCCACCTGACCATTGGGCAAAATGTGGCCTTTGGTCTACATCGCAAGCTGCCACCGGATCAAATTCAAACCGTTGTTGCCCAGCAGCTAGCAGCCGTTCATCTAGGGACATTGGCAAACCGCTATCCCCATGAACTATCAGGTGGACAACAGCAGCGAGTGGCCCTAGCCCGTGCCCTGGCCAGTCAACCTGAAGTCCTCCTGCTGGATGAACCCTTTTCTGCCCTCGACACCCATCTACGTGACCAGATTGAACATCAGCTCATCGACCGACTACAGAGCTATCGCGGCATTACCCTACTGGTGACCCATAATTTAGAAGAAGCCTATCGCATGTGTCATCGGCTGCTGGTATTAAATGGAGGAAATGCCATTGCCCATGGCCCCAAACATCTCATTTTTGAGCAGCCGCGCACCGTTGGTGTCGCTCAGCTCACAGGCTGCAAAAACTTCTCACCCGCCATTGCCCACGGCACACATCATGTTGAAGCCCGTCACTGGCAGTGTATTCTCGAAACCGTTGAACCGCTGTCTGCAAATCTCACCCAAATTGGTATCCGCGCTCACCAAATCGATTTTCTTGCCCAGGGATTTGGCAGAGAACCTGTAGACAGCCCCACACCCCATGCCAACACGTTCCCCTGCTGGCTGGCTGCCACCAGTGAAACTCCCCATCGGATGACCCTATACTTAAAACTCCATCATCCTTCAACAGGGAAGCAAGATTATCATTTACAGGCTGAAGTATTTAAAGAAAAATGGGCGGTGCTTAAAGATCAGCCCATGCCCTGGACAGTTCATTTAGACCCTCTGCGGTTGATTCTCTTGGAAGGGGAAAATTGAGATTAGCAAAGCGGGTTATTGTAAGCTCAAGCGTACTATATGGATAATAGGTAAGGACTTGTTGAAAATTAAGCTCATCGTTTGATTATGGCTAGTTTTCCTAAGATGTCGATTACCTTAGAGATATTGGCGTGGTATGGGTTACGGCAAAGTTAGGGGAAAGGTTAAACTCTTCAAACCATAAAATTGTTTCTTAACAACTCCTAACCTGAAGACCTGTTAACGTGAGACTACCTCTTTAAGTCTAGGTATTAGACGCTAAATCGCTGTATCCTGTAGGGCATCATGAATCTTGTAACCTGCTAGATCCTGTGACTGACCGCCGAACGCTAGCCATTGACTTTACTCAAGAGACATCTGTACTTGATGTCTATCCTGATAAACCCCTGCTTTCTAGCAAAGACTTATCTTGGCAAGGAATTCATCTTGGCTACTATTGTCAACCACCTCACGAGACGCCAGAGTATCGGCCAAAGCAGTGTTTGATCAGCATCCATCTCGGTCAGCCACTGACCCTACAGCAGACCTGGAAAAACGGACTCGCTACTAACGAATTTCAAACCTATGGTAGCGTTAGCATCTATCCAACAACTCACTCACTCAAAGAGACTTGGAACGCAGATGCAGAATATGTTGAGATTTACCTCACCCCTACACTATTTTCGCAAATTGCCCATGAATCGCTTGATGCAGATCGTTTAGAAATTCTGCCTCAACCTAATATCCGAGATCCGCTAATTCAACAGCTTGGTCTCTCGCTCAAGACGGAACTAGAAAGTAGGCACGTTGATACATCAGCAATAGAAGCTAACAAGACTCGCCTGTTAGCTGAGTCCATATCCTCAGTACTGGCCATTCACTTGATCAAGACATACTCATCACAACTGCCAGTGATCCGAGACTATTCAGATGGGTTGCCCAAACACAAGCTGCAGCTCGCGGTCGACTATATTTATACAAACCTAGCGACAGATCTCTCTCTCGGCGAGCTGTCTCAAATGGTCGGTATGAGCATGCACCATTTCTCTAGACTGTTTAAGCAGTCCTTGGGGTACTCCCCTTATCAGTACGTTTTAAGGTGTCGCGTTGAGTGGGCCAAGCGGCTGTTACTCCAAAGGAAGCTAAGCATCGCAGACGTTGCACTGACAGTTGGGTTCTCCAGCCAGAGTCACTTGACACAGCACTTTAGACGTCACGTTGGCACTACACCGAAGCGGTTTCTCAAGCAATAGCAAGAACCTGATAAAAAGCGCGAAGAGCTGATATACCCGTCTTTTTAAGGTTCGTATCTTAAAGACACACCATACTTAGATACAAACTTTAGAGACATCGTGGCTATTATTTTATCTTCTTCGGTTCGAACTGAAGTGCGATCGCTATTCAAGCTGGCCATTCCCCTCGTGAGTGCCCAAATGGCCCAGGCTGCGACTGGCTTCGTCGATACTGTTATGATGGGCCATTTGGGATGGAAAGTTTTAGCAGCGGGCGGCCTTGCCTCTTTCACCTTCCAAGTGGTTCTCAACACAATCAGCGGCGTGGTCATGGGGGTAAGCCCGCTAGTGGCTGAAGCCTATGGTGCAGGTTGCAAAGCTCGCATAGAGCAGGTAACGAGACAGGGGCTTTGGTTGACAGTAGGCGTATCGGTTTTAGCGATGTGGGCACTCTCCCAGGCCAACACCCTTATGCTATGGCTAAGGCAAACACCAGAGACAGTCACCTTAGCGAGTAGCTACCTCGACTTTATTTTGTGGGGTCTGTTTCCTGCCGTTGGTTTTGCGATGCTCAGAGGCGTAGTATCCGGACTGTCCCAAGCTCGCATGATTATGGTGATCGTGATCGGCGGGACACTCTTCAACATTATGGCCAACTATGTTCTAGGCTTTGGTAAGTTCGGCTTTCCACGGATGGAGCTAGCAGGATTAGCCCTAGCGAGTGCGCTCTCCTGGTGGGGCATGTTCGCTGCGCTGATCATCTATTTACTCAAGCATCCAGAACTAAAAGCCTACCGTTTATTTCAAACGTGGTATCGCCTGAGAATAGATCTGTTGAAAGTGCTGCTCGTGGTTGGGGCACCCATTGGTGTCTCTATTTTCTTTGAGTATGGTCTAGTTCTAGCAATAACTTACCTGATGGGAATTCTAGGTACGGATGTTTTAGCCGCCCATCAGATTGCGCTGCAGACGGGGCTGATGGTTTTCATGATTCCGTTGGGTATGTCATTTGCCACAACTGCCCGAGTCGGTCAGTGGTTTGGTCGCCGCGATCTAAAGGGAACTGAGCGAGCAGAGCGCACTAGCATTGGCATTATCTTTGTCACAGCAGTCTTAGTGGCCAGTGCCTTAATAATCTTTCGCGAACCGATCATCGGACTCTACATAGACGTTAGCGAGCCTGAGAACAGAGAAGTTCTACAACTAGCGGTGCCGATGCTCATCGTAGTGGCCATTGGTCACATCTTTGACGCCGTGCAAAAGACCACATTAGGTGCGCTCTATGGTCTTCAAGATACTCATATTCCAGCAATAGTCGGTATCGCTGCGTTTTTAGGCGTCGGCTTACTGAGCGGCTATATGTTGGGCTTTATTGTCGGCTTTGGTGGTGTGGGGCTATGGAGCGGCTATTACTTGGGTAGTATCACGGCTGCTGCGATCTATATCTGGCGCTTTAAGCGATTAGTTACTAAAAAAGCTGATAAGACAACTGTTGCTTAAGAAAACAACATTAAAGAGCCAAGCACCCAATGGCAAAAATTTAGCAGCGATTGCATCCACCCATCGACTCATCCACAAGTGTACGTCGACTAGCCACCAGCCATCTGCATTAGATGCATGAGTACACCTAATGCAGGACGACCCGCAATATCACCCAGAAAACGTTCCTAAAACTGGGCCCTATTACCAGCGCCATAGGTAGAGGCCAGCAGATCAAAGGTTTGATCAAGCTGCTCCAGGCTAATCAACCCATACTGCCATAGGACTATGGGAAAGAGACTGGTATCTTGATCGCTTTGTTGTAACGCTGATGCGATAGATTTCTCTGGAACAGCAAGCTCTTCCCGTAAAAATTTGAGCAACCGGGTATTCGGAAATATCTTCATCGGTTGTGGTCCCCTTGATATGCTAGACGGTGACAAGGAATCTTGTCAGACAAAATTGAGCTAATCGGAGAGCCCGTATGAATTTCTAAGTGATCATTTCGATCGGCTTCAAAGATAAGCCTGGTCTGAGGCATGACCATTCGTTCGAGAAAATTACTAGAGACATTTGCCACCCGAACAATCTGAAATTGTGTGGTGCTGTTGATGTAACAACATTGAATCTGTTCGCTTGCCTGAGAGTAGTTTAATGGTGGTTTTCCTTGGCAGGACGATTGGGCAATGGTTGGATTAAATCGCTTTTTTTGAATTACTTTCATAATGTTCTCTCAGTTGCTGGTCCAGTCTTGCGAGCAAGAAAACATAGGTCAGCGGTTTTCTGCGTTAAGAAGACATGGAACAAGCAATTTCAGTGAGGTGGTTTTTGCACGCTGACTAGGGGAAGGATATGGTAGAACCGTTGACTACCAATGGGTTAACCCTAAGTCAAAATGTATGGATTGGGTGTTGATGGATTTTGACAACTAACTTTGCAATAACTGAAAAACAATAATCTGATCGATTGATCGAACAAAATGTTTCTACTTTTGCTGCGATCACAAAACGTCTCACACCATTTGGGGATAGTACTCTAACAATCCACACCTGTCGAGTGACAGGCGTAACTATTGAGCCTGGTACCTCACTTTAAACAACATGACCTTTGTTTAAAGTAATAGTCACTACTTTAACAACAAAAATATTGCTTAACATGAGCAATATTTGTAAACTTTTGTAAAGATATTGTTTGTATAGTCCGACGGTAATCCCCCGTATCCCAGATCCAAAAATAAAATGCGACAGTATGACCTTTACCACAGAAATTTTAGTAGGGCTGAGGTGAATTCTTCGGGAGCATCCTGCTGTATCCAATGGGATGCATTTTCGATCGGTTTAAAGACGGCACCTGGAATCTCTGTTGCTAACTGCTGACCATCCTCTGCTTTTTGCCAGGGGTCATCCATTCCCCAAAGAAGCATGGTCGGTGCGGCAATGTTTTCGTGACGATCAACAAGGGCCATCGTCTGATTAGCATTCAAGGCTGAGGCATTGCGCAGCAGACTAAGTTTTCCCTCTGGGCTAGCCCAAGGGGCAATGATGCCTTCTCTAAAGTCAGCGGTTAATCGGTCAGGGTGAGAAAGGCCCATGGCCAGACTTTCTTCTAGCGCAGCGATTAAGTCGTCAATGGGGCGTGGTTTCCATCGCAGCGGATGACCAAAATCGAGCATGTCGTCATCAAAACGGTCATAGCAGACGGAGTTGCTAATCACCAGTTGGTTGACTACCTGGGGATGTTCGATCGCCAGAATTAGCGCAACGGCTCCCCCCGTATCGTGACCAACGACATGGACTTGAGACAGTGCCAGTATTTTTAATAATTCAAGGATCATTCTGGCCTGATCTTGAAATGAGCGGTCAAAGCGATCGCGTCTATCTGACCACCCATGGCCTAAAAAATCGGGAGCGATCACTCGATAGCCAGCCTCGACCAAAGGTGGAATCACCTCATGGTAAAGATAGCCCCACGTGGGAATCCCATGCATCAACAGAATGGTGCCGGTTTGATCGGTGCCCACATCCACATAGCGAATCTTTACTGGAATGTGAGCTGCGGTGTTGGTAGGCAATTCGACTTCTTTCTGAGTATTCTTGTAGTCTTGCCAGGTAGTCCAAAATGTCATGGGAATAACCGTCAACCTCCTCCATTATATTGGGGCGACCGTATGTTAAAGGGCATCGAAGGTCAGTAGTAAGTAGGTCAGTGTACTCTTTTGTCAAATGCAAATAAGCTGTTTAACGTCTTAGAATTGTCCCCAACCCCATGCTTGACCTATGCCTATGGAACCGTGGAGAAACTACGACCTTCTGCTGAGGGTAAACTGTGATGTGCCGAGGCCCACTACTTTGTGGATATTTTTAGTTTGACAACATCTCTAGGGAATTGGAATTGATGAAAGGGTATTTGTACGTAGCAGCGGGTGAGCGATTTGTTCGCGAAGCCATAGGTTCCGCCCGAAGTTTAAGGCATGTCGATGAAAATGCTCAGATTGCCTTGGTGACAGACCAGCCGATTGAGAGTGATGCCTTTGATCAGGTGATTGTACGGCCCACCACCACTGAAACCTACAATCATGGATTGTTGTACAAAGTTCAGCATCTCTACCATTCGTCTCCCTACACTGAAACTCTGTTTATCGATAGTGATACCTATATTTGTGAAAATATTAGCCATATATTTGATCTGTTAGATTTTTTTGATGTTGCGATCGCACAAGATCCAACAGATGTAAATCGAGCCAAATCTCCCCAATCCCTACAGCGCTTAAAAGCTTCGGATCTGTACAATACCGGAGTGATTCTTTATACAAAAAATGAGCGTAATGATCACCTATTTGACCATTGGCTAAAAACTTACCAGACGAAGTTAAAGCAATCGACCCTGGGCAAAGAAAACGACCAAACATCCTTCATGGAGGCCTGGTTAAAATCAACCTCTAAAATCTATGTTCTTTCCCATGCCTGGAATGCGAGAACACCGTTCTTCTTCACCCTAAATCAGTCGGTCAAAATTATTCATGGCAGACATCCAAACTACGAAGCCATCAAGGTAAAGCTAAACAAACCCCACCCTTCAAGACATCGATGCTGGCTCCCTGTGCATCAAAAATGTGTGATGAAAAAATCAGGCTGGCTCTATCACATTAAAACCTTTGGCAGTCAATGGAAACATCGAATTTTAAGGGCAATGGAGCAAGCTAACAGCTGGCGGCGTTCCCAACCCGATACATTCATAAATTTTGTATTTCATGAGCTTTGCAAATAACGAAAATCCTTAATATTTTGGCTCATAAAGGACACTATGCATCTAGGTCATCTAGGAATTCTGATGTTGGATCAACACCTGTAATGAGTAACTGATCGCGAGGCGGACGTCATCTAGCCAGTCGGTGGGGACGCCATAGGCGAGTAAGTCATCATCGGGAACTTCGCCATAAAGGAGAGGTTTTTGTTGTGGAGGTTTGTTTTCGCCTTGTTTTTCTCCTAGTTGAGAGTGTTTGCTAACTCAAAGTCCCCCTTAAAAAGGGAGGGATTAGAGACTGTCGGTGGCGGACTGCATTATTGTTCATCAAATTCCACCGCCTCATAAAGTTCCGCCAGGGCTATCTCCACGCCAACAGATTCCAACCGAAAGCTAGCCTCTAACCCTCGATACTTAGTCAATAACCATTGGTTTGCCGACTGCTTGACATAGTGATCCACCTGGGGCCGATACTGATCGATCAGCACATATTCCTCAAAACTTTCGATAGTGCGATAGGCTTCAAACTTGTCACCCCGATCATAATTTTGAGTAGATTTTGAGAGCGTCTCCGCAATCAAAATAGGGTTCATCACCGTATCCTTGCGACCAGGATGTAGTTCTAGTGGCTTGGGGACAACCATCACATCCGGATAGGTGTAGAGTTTCAGCGCCGGTATCCACAGTCGCTGATCGGTCACAAAGATACTGTAGGGCTGTTTACGCAAACTAGCCTTGAGCAAAAAAATGAACATGCCAGTAATTTCGTTATGCTCCGGTGTGCCCCCTGTCATTTCAACAATTTCCCCATCACGAAATTCACTGCGCGTATCCGCGTCGACTTCTAGGGCCAGATATTCTTCAGCCGTATAGGTTTTAGCCACAGTTGCAACGGTCATAGCTTAATTCCTCCTACATCGGTCACCTGCTTTAGCGTCGTCTTAATCAAACGCCCAAACTTAGTCTCGATCAAACGACTAAAATCCGCCTCAATTTCAAAAACTTCTGTAAACTCCGCAAATGCCCATCTTAATGGCTCGTTTAATTAACTCACAAACCTTATTCGCAATATCTTGATACATCAGCTGGGCTGTTCGGGTGTTGCCTGTCAGCTGCTTTGTCAGATGGAATAAAATCGTAGACTCTCTGATATCGTCCAGGTGCTTTACAGTCAAGTCCGCTCCTTCACCGAATGCCTTCATTACGAGTGACTGAAGGGCCTACCATGTCAGGGATTAGCTCCAGCACTGAGTTCGGACTGAACGTAGCGGTTAGTCGAGTATCTGGCAGCTCTACCCGGTAGCCTTCCACTCGGGGAAATTGATTTTCTAGATGATCGCGATCGGGTCGGACCGCTTTCACATGCACCGTTTGGTACAGCGTCTTTTAATACATTTCGTATTTCAAAAACTGACAGGGAATAGAACCGTTATAGATGGGGATTTTTCGGGCTGTTCTGAGACCAATACACTTGGTTAGTGCTTTATTGCCACTGAGAATATAAGCGGTCCAACCCTTAAAACGCTGTTTGAGAATATCCCCCATGAGTTTATAAAATGGGGCCAGATTTTCAGCTTGGCCCAGACGTTCTCCATAGGGGGGATTGCAGATCAGGATACCGCTGTCGGCAGGCGCTTCAATATCGGCAAAGTCAGTGTAGTTAAATTCAATATGCTCAGCCACACCGCTGAAATCAGCATTGGTGCGGGCATCGGTGAGAATATCCAGGTCGCGATCGCATCCCACTACGGGTACCCCCAGTTCTGTCTTCCGCCGTTTCTTCGCTTCTTCCACCACCCTCTGCCAGAGCGGCTGATCATAATCAGGCCAGGTTTGAAACCCAAACCCCTGGCTTGTCTGATCACGAAACAACCCCGGCGCAATCCCCATGGCCTGTAACGTCGCCTCAATGGGCAATGTCCCCGAACCACACATGGGGTCAAGAAATGCTACATTACCAGACCATTCTGTTAACTGCACTAGAGCAGCTGCAAGAGACTCTTTTAGAGGTGCTGTACCCATGGCAGGTCGGTAGCCACGGCGATGGAGACTACTGCCAGAACTATCTAAACTAACGGTGGCTTTATCATCTTTGATGTGAACATTGATCTGCACGTCAGGAATTTCAGTATCCACATCGGAACGCTCTCCATGGCGGTCCTGCTGCTGATCGACGATGGCGTTTTTTACCTGTAGTGCCGTGAAGTGGCTATGGTTCAGACGATCGTTTTTACCGGTGGCTTTTACGGCCAAGGTTTGGTCAGGTGATAGGTACTGCTCCCAGTCGATACGTTGGATACCGCGATAAAGGGCATCGCTGTCGCGGCAGGGCACATGGGCAACGGTGACCAAAATCCGAAAGGATAATCGGGTCCATAGATTAATGCTGTAGAGACGTTTGCGATCGCACCGAAAAGCTACCCCACAAAATCCAGGCTCTACCCCTTCAGCGCCCAGTAGCTCAAGTTCTTGGGCAGCCAGCTCTTCTAGACCACGGGCTACGGTAGCAAAACAGTTGAACAACATAGCGGCACAGGCGTCTTAACGCGCCAAATAATAGGTGAAGCCTATCAATCATGCCTTAGGATCGTGGAGGTTTTATATGAATTTTGCCCTTTGCTTACAATCAGGGACCTTCGTCATAGCCAATATCTCAACAGGTTCTAATTTAAGTCCCATGCTGGCTTTCCCATGCAGCCCTAACTAGACGAATTTCATTATAGTCAAAGGTTTCGCCAAGTTCATCACGGATAGTTCTTAAGGAATGGGAGCCTACTTTTTCAATGGCTTCAAAGATTGGCACCTGGCGTTCTGGTGATACTAGGGCGTTGAGATCGACATCTTGGCCCATTTCAATTAGCTGATTTAGATGTTCGATAATTGTGCCCAAGCGTAACCCTCGATCCAGGGCAATTTCGGATGGAGATAGCCCCTGCTGGTGGAGCTGATGGGTGATGATATAGGTGGATGTTAATTCGCTAGACGATCGGCGTGTCTCTGGTATGGCAGAGGAGCCAGTAATGTTGTTATTGGGTGTCAGATTATGGGACTGGCAAAAGTGCTGGATCTCCTGGGTAAACACCTGACCATATTGCTCAAGCTTACGTCTGCCCACACCGGAGATGGTGGCGAATGCATCGGTTGTAACGGGTCGCTGCTGGGCCATTTGTCTGAGGCTGGCATCGGCAAAGACAATGTAGGGGGGCACCGATTGTTCATCAGCTAGCCGTTTACGTAGACCGCGTAGTTGCTCCAACAACAGAGTTTCGTCAGCGTTAAGCTGGACTTCGTCGGTGGCCTTAGTGGCCTTGGTAGATTCAGCTCGTTTAAAGACGTGAATATTGACCGGGATCTCTTTTTTTAATACTTGCCAGCTACCTGAGTTCAGCTTAAGAACAGAATAGCCATCGGTTGTTTCTGATACTAGTTCCTGGTGTAAAAGAGACCGACATAGCTGTCGCCAGTCATCCACACTATGGTCTTGACCAATGCCATAGGTAGAAAGCCGATCGTGCCCCAGCTCCACCAATCTCTTTTTGCGAGAACCGCGCAGCACATCGATAATGTGATTCATGCCAAATCTCTCTTGGCAGCGAGCGACACAGGAGAGAAACTTCTGGGCTTCAATGGTCCAATCTTCTAGCGGTACAGGATTCAGGCAGTTGTCACAGTTCTGGCAGTCTCCAGGAAAACTCTCACCAAAGTAGCTGAGCTGAATTTTACGGCGGCAGACCGCACTCTCAGCATAGTTAATCACATGGCGCAACTGCTGACGAGCAATCCGCTGTTCTTGCTCATCAGGCTTTTGACTAATTAGATACTCAACGGTAGCCACATCAGCGTAGCTAAAGAAAACGGTACAGTTGGCCGGATCGCCATCACGCCCGGCTCGCCCCGATTCTTGGTAGTAGCTTTCAATGGTACGTGGCAGGTCGTAGTGAATGACAAATCGCACATCGGGTTTGTTAATGCCCATGCCAAAGGCAATGGTGGCCACAATAATGCGCACATCATCTCGAATAAACTGCTCTTGATTTCCCTGGCGTTCCTTCGCACTCAGACCAGCGTGATATGGCAGGGCAGAGATCCCATCTTGCTTCAGACGAAACGCAATTTCATTAACCCGTTTTCGGCTCAGGCAATAGATGATACCGGCCCCCGACTGCTGTTTGGCCAGCTTCAATAAATGGTCATAACTCTGTTTTGTCTTTGGCGTTACCTCGTAATACAGATTTTGTCGGTTAAACCCTGAGACAAATACCTGAGGGTCGTTGAGGCGTAGCTGTTGAATAATGTCTTGCCGAACGCGCTCAGTGGCGGTGGCTGTTAATGCCATGACAGGCACTTGGGGGAACTGCTGCTTCAGCTGAAAAAGCTGGCGATACTCCGGTCGAAAATCGTGCCCCCATTCCGAAACACAGTGGGCTTCATCAATGGCAAAAGCACTGAGGCCAACGGTTTGCTGTATTTGTTCCAACAATGGCCAAAAACTGGGATTCATCAGGCGCTCAGGGGCAAGGTAAAGCAGCTTGATGTCGCCCCTGAGTAGCGCCTGCTCGCGATCGCGCACCTCGTTGAAGGTCAAACTACTGTTGAGAAACGTAGCGGCAATGCCATTGTCCGCCAGGCTACGCACCTGATCCTGCATCAAGGCAATCAGGGGAGAGACCACAATCGTTACCCCTAAACGCAGTAGGGCCGGTAGCTGATAACACAGAGACTTACCTCCACCTGTGGGCATAATTACCAACACATCCTGATTTTTTAGGACTTGCTCAATGATGACGCGTTGGTAATGGCGAAAGTCGTCATAGCCAAAGAAGTGTTTAAGAGCAGCCTCTAAAGACGGAAACGATGCGATGGTCGGTGCGCTAGCCATAGATGCATAGAATTCATCGGCTATTTATTTTAGTCGCCGTGGGGTAAATGCCAACGGGGGATGTTGACTAAAATTAGAACTTGATACTGGTTCACGTCTGCATTCTAAAAGTCAGTGCTTTTGCCGAAGTGAGTCGATATCTAAGGGATTTCTCCCACTCCCCATTCCCCATTACCTACCCCCTGCTCCCTACATTTCCAGCAAAATACCTTGATATCTAAGGGATTTCCCTATATTTACCCTTCATTTTTGCCATTACTTTGTAAAGTAATGTGAACGTTTTGACGTCAAAACGGCTTGACGGCTTGACGGCATCAAATAAGGTCGGTATGTTTACTCCATGGGTAAGATGCCCCACGAATTAACTTCTATTTATTAAGGTTGATATGCAAGGTAAGCAGAAGGTCACTCTTTATATGCACGATGACCTGCACCGTCAGCTCAAGATTCGCGCTGCGGTAGATGGAGAACCCATGTCTACCTTGGCTGAGCGGGCAATTGGGTTTTATCTGAATCACTCCGATGTTGTCGAAGGGGTTCAGGGTTCCGCCCACTTGGTGTACGAATGCCCCGCTTGTACGACTTCTGTGGTGCTGAGAGATGGTGACCTGATGGCGGTTGATGCTCACGCCGACTTGCATGCAGAATCTTTGACTGAGGTGCCTGACGTTGTGCCTAGCTCGGTGCGTTCTGACGAAGGGGAGTTGGTGCCCTGTTAAGTGAAATCTGTAGCCCTTGAGTTGCGGTTTTAAGTTGTAACCGTATTTCTATTGGGTTTAGTTAGTCTGTTGGTATCGGTCGGCGTTGAGAGGATAAAAATTATGAAAGAAGAGCTCCAGGTCCTAATTAAGGCTCAGTATCCTCTGATTTACTTGCTCACGTTCGAGGAAGAAAGAGCGGAGCGGACAATTGCGGCGATTACTAAGCAGCAGCCCCAGAGGCGTATGTATACGTGGACAGTGACCCACGGTATTGTTGAATACGGTCAAACTCGGGGGTCTCAAAATGGCAACACCGTTTCTCCTGAGGCTGCCATTGATTGGGTGATCCGTCAGAAAGATCCGGGTATTTATATATTTAAAGATCTGCACCCATTTATGGACTCGCCAGCGGTGACGCGATGTTTGAGGGATGCGATCGCAAGTTTCAAAGGCACCAATAAGACAATTATGCTGATGTCTCCAGTGCAGGAGATTCCGGTAGAGCTAGAAAAAGAAGTGGTAGTCCTGGACTTTTCTATGCCCACCATGGGTGAATTGAATCAGGTACTGACTGCGGAATTGACTAAGGCCCACAGTGCCAACATTACAACTGACGTACGGGAAAAGCTGTTGAAAGCAGCCCTAGGCCTGACGGAAGATGAAGCGGAGAAAGTATTTCGTAAATCCCGAGTCGTTTCAGGAAAGCTGACTGAATCAGAGGTAGACATTGTTTTGTCTGAGAAAAAGCAGCTGATTCGTCGCAACGGTATCCTGGAATATATAGAAGAGGATGAGACCCTTGATTCGGTCGGTGGTTTAGAAGAGCTGAAGCGCTGGTTGAGGCAACGTTCCAATGCATTTACTGAGCGGGCGCGTGAGTATGGTTTGCCCCAGCCAAAAGGAATGTTGATTCTGGGTGTTCCCGGCTGTGGTAAGTCTCTAATTGCCAAGACAACGGCTCGCCTGTGGGGCCTGCCCCTGTTGCGGTTAGATATTGGCCGAGTGTATGACGGTTCCATGGTGGGTCGTTCTGAGGCCAACTTGCGCAGTGCGTTACGTACAGCTGAATCAATTTCGCCAGCAATTCTCTTTATTGATGAGATCGATAAAGCCTTTGCCGGTGGTGCCGGTTCTGCTGATTCTGACGGTGGTACCTCTAGCCGTATTTTTGGTAGCTTTCTGACCTGGATGCAAGAAAAGAATTCGCCAGTGTTTGTCATGGCAACGGCTAACCGGGTAGAACGGTTACCCAGTGAGTTCTTGCGTAAAGGTCGTTTTGACGAAATCTTCTTTGTAGATCTACCCAATGAAGAAGAACGTAAGGAAATATTTAGAATTCACCTCAGTAAGCGCCGCCGCGATATCGAACGATTTGATTTCGATCAGCTTACTAAGGTATGTGAAGGTTTTTCGGGGGCGGAGATTGAACAGGGTTTAATCTCTGCAATGTATGAAGCGTTTGCCCAAGGTCGTGAGTTTAATCAACTCGATATTATTGCCGCTATTCGGGCGACCTTACCGTTATCTAAGACCATGAATGAACAGGTAACGGCGCTTCGCGATTGGGCACGACAACGTGCTCGCCCCGCAGCTTCATCCGTCGCTGAATATCAGCGGATGGAGTTTTAACAGGCTTTTGTTAGGGGTTCCCCCTGGCAAAGGGCTAACCTTAAGGGTTAGCAGTTTTTGAAGCAATGGCTTAGCAAATAACCATCTTTAATTTGTTAATCTATTGGCTTTGCGTTTTTAGTTCTGTATCTCTCATTTTCCTACTGGAGGAAACACCAATGTCTCATTTTAGTACTCTACGCACTAAGATCACTGAAGCTGAAATTCTCACGTCTTCTCTGAAGGACCTCGGCATCTCTGTTAAGACTGATGCGGATGTTCGTGGCTACAACGGTCAGCGCGTACGTGCCGACATCGTAGCTGTTCTAGAAGGTGAGTATGATCTAGGCTGGTCCCGCAATACTGACGGCTCCTTTGATCTAATTGCTGACCTTTGGGGTGTTGCTAAGAAGCATAATCAAACTGAGCTAATCAACTCCATTAACCAGAAGTATGCCGTTAACCGCACTTTAGCTGAGGTTAAGCGCCCTGGGTTGCAGAATGCGAACGTGAAGCTAGTACTTCAGTAGCAAGACTACTACTACTGCTGCTTCCTATACGCGTTCCCGCGCAGTGTTAAGCTGGCTCATTGAGAGTCAGCTTTTTTGTTGGTGTGGTGATGAGTGAAAAAATAATGAGAATTATTAGAGAATAAAATACTGTGAGATATCAGCTAATGAGAAGTCTCTCATGCTTATCAATTTGATGGCAAAATTCAATAGTTTTAAGTTCTTGCTTTCTCTCTTAAGCGCTATGATTTCAAATAGATATACAAAGGATCATGAAGACGACTGCCGCGACTATTTCTAATGACGTTCTGCCACTTTTTCAAGCATTTTCAGAACCCTACCGTTTACAAGTAATTGAGTTATTGCGCGAACGCGAACTATGTGCCTGCGATATCGCGAATCATTTAGGTATTAGCGCCTCTAAGCTCTCGTTTCACCTCAAAACGCTGCGCGAAGCAGGTCTAATCCAGGGTCGGCAGGAAGGACGTTGGATTTACTATCGATTAAACTTACCCCAGTTTGTGGTACTGGAGCAGTATGTATCAGAGTTTCGACGCTTGAGTCCAATTCTTCCTGCACGCAATTGTCCAAGTTAAACCATGGTTGAATAAATCATTATTGAAACTTGAGAACGGTGACTTTACTGTCAGGCTGTTCTAAGTACCGCTGAGCAGTGTCTTCAATTTTTTGTAACTGTCCCATGGCTAGGCCACAGGGGAAACCATATTTAGCCTTAACTCGATCGCTAGCAGTCTGAAGAGAGTCTCGAGAGCGCTGTAGAAATTCAGTGATGGTATAAGATTTACCTACTTGAAAGTATTCTTGTACTACCAGTGAAGGAGAATAACAGCTTTCCTGCTGACCGTCTGGCCACTGGATATGAAATCGGATCTCAGGCATGATGCTTATAACAGATGGGGGAGTAGAGTATAGAACTGCCTAAATTGGCATATATATTCATATAACCACGATAACGGGAACTGTTTTCTATCATCTGTAACAGACATTTGAGTTGTGCTCAGGCAGGGGATAGCAGATGGTCATAACGCTAAAAATTGTCGATGCCACATTGCCGGGACGAGAGGGGCGCTGGTCAATCGCCATGCAAGGGTGTGTCATAACTGAGGTTGCACCTCGGATCGATACCTATGCCCAGCTCACCTTAAAGGCTAAGGGTAGGTTAGTAATCCCAGGTTTGGTGGACGGACATTTACATTTGGATAAGGCTCTGTTGCTGACTCAACGCCCTGCCCAAACTGGCACATTTCAAGAAGCGTTGGCGGAAACGGGGAATCTTAAACAGCGTTTCACCATTGAGGATATCCAATCGCGGGCTCGCGATGTGATCAAACGCGAGATTAACTTTGGCACAACCCTCATGCGCAGTCATGTCGAGGTTGATCCAATACTACAGCTAACGGCGATGGAGGCATTGCTCCCGTTGAAGCAGGAGTATGCCTGGGGACTGACGCTGCAGCTGGCTGTATTTGCCCAGGAGGGCATTACCCATCAGCCGGGCACGGTGGATTTATTGCGACAGGCCATGACCATGGGGGGGGACGTGATTGGTTCGGCCCCTTATGTTGATCCAGATCCAGAGCAAAATATTCGCATCATTTTTGATCTGGCCCAGGAGTTTGACTGTGATGTTGATTTTCACCTGGACTTTTTGGATGATGACTCGCCGTTGTTGTTGCCCACAGTTGTTGAAGAAACCCTAAGGCGTGGTTGGCAAGGTCGGGTGTGTTTAGGGCATATGACAAAGCTAGCCGGACTCACACCCGAGATTTTGCGAGAAATGGCTGCGATGTTACGAGATGCGGGTATCTCGGTTTTGGCCCTGCCTGCCACTGATCTTTATATGATGGGGCGAAAAGATAGTCATAATGTGCGGCGTGGCGTGGCCCCTATTGATCAGCTGATGAATGATGGGGTGACCGTCGGGATCGCCACTAACAATATCCAAAATCTGTTTACTCCTTTTGGGGATGGGGATGTGTTAAAGATTTGCACCCTGCTGGCCCAAACGCTGCAGCTGGGCACGGCTGAGAGTCATATCCAATGTTTAGAGATGGCGACGACTTCTGCGGCTAAGGCCATTGGTGTTAGTAACTACGGTATTGCTCCTGGGAATATGGCAGACCTGGTATTAATCGGTGCAAATTCCGCTTCTGAGGTCATTGGCACTGCCCCCATAGAACGTCGTGTGATTAAACGCGGGAAGATTGTTGCTGAGACCCATACTCAGCGTATATTGTTAGGCCCTGAGACCAACTCGTTGTAAAGTTCCAGATGCATTTTAGCGGACTGCTGCCAGCTGTAATGGCTGATAATAGGCTGGCTGTGGTGGATGAGTGGTTGGGCAATAGTAGGGTTAAGAAGATTAAGCATGGCTGTTGCGATCGCACCCACCTCTTCGGGCGCTACTAGCCTGGCCTCCTGGGGTGACAAAAACTCAGTAAACGGCGCTTGATTAGAGGTGAGTACCGGCAATCCAGATGCGATCGCCTCTAGCACCACCAGGCCCCAGCCTTCCTGCACAGAGGGAAATACAAAAACATTGGCTAAACGATAGAGCGTTGGTAAGTCCTTGTCAGGCACTACTCCGGGCAGCACCAGGCCATCGGCCAGGTCATAGGCCTCCACCAGAGCCATAAACGCCTGTCGGTAGGCCTGATAGTCAAACAGCGTTGCCCCACCAGCAATAACCAGCTGTGCCTGGGGTTGCACCTGCCTCACCTGATGAAATGCTTTAAGTAAATTAATTGAGTTTTTGCGAGGTTCAATGCCCCCCACCGTCAGGTATACGGGGCCACTGCGGATGCCATAGCTATTAGCCAAGGCCGTTTCAGACCCATCAGGATTCGCCGAGAACCGCCTACTCACACCGTTAATCACTCGATGGGCCTGGATATTGTAGTCTTCTGCAAGCACCTGCTGCCACACATCGCTGACACACAGACAGCGGGCGGGCTGATGGATGGATTTCTCCTGACAATTTTGTAAGTAGGGACTTTGGAAGTCTTCGATGTGGTGAACGGTGCGGACAAAATGGGGAATACGAGCCTGTTGTTGAAGGATGGCTAGGGCATTGGCGCTGAGGCAGTCTTGGGCATGGTAGATGTCATATTGCTGGGGATGGCTTTGGAAAAATGTTACGAACTCATCAATGCGTTGTTGGATCAGCTGATCGATACCAGCATCACAGGGGGCAGCCGGTACAGAGCAGGTTGGGAATGCGGTTGGCCGATGGAACCCTTGTCCATCTTTGTCCAGGGCAAAAACGCAGGGATGGTGACCGAGGTCAGCCAATGCCTGAGCCAGCTCTAAGGTGTGAATGACGCTGCCACGGGGCTTGGTGGAGTAGGTGAGGAGTGCAATGCGGAGAGCCATAGTTTTTGTTCACCCGATGATGTTAGGACCGGCCATTAGACACGGTTAGGTATCTTTAGATATTTCTTTACATTTTTTACCATGTTATTTGAACTCAGCGTTGCAAGAGACTGTTGGACGTTATTCGTTTACGCTTAAAACTTTTACTAGGGCAGGGTTTTAGAAAACTCTCATTCTCTTCTCAGGATTTTCTTAGCTAAGGCCCAAAGCTTGTTTTAGGGAATCTTCATCTGGCGCTCTGTAGCCTGCATAGACTCCCATAACCAACGCTTCAATGCTGCTAAAGAATCACGTTCGGGTCGGTTACTGCTGGTGGCTTGACTGAGCTGGCTCAATGTCTAAGCTTATTCCGAATTCATAAATTCTATTCTCTCTTTTCTCACTATGTTAGATACCTTTATCAGAACCTATAACGCCAACCGCACCTACCTTCACACTACGATGTTGCGGCACGAGGGTAACGTGATTGCTTTTGCAATGGATGCGGAGCGTCGTATCTATTACTCAGTCCTAGATTTAGAGAATTCCGAGATTGATAGCACCTTAGATGTGGAGTTCTGGTCAGAAAACCCAGTGGAGCTGAGATTCCCCACTGAAATTTCTAAAGTTGGGTTTGGGATCGCGGATCAGTATGCGCTACCCACGGTTCAACAGGGGAATCGGACGCCAGTGCCCCCTGAGGTGCGAGTGCCCCCTGAGGAAGTCGATACATTTTTATCATCAACGGCTCGTTTAACGGCAGAGGCTCCATTTCAGGTGCTTTCAGATGGGCGTCATGTTTACGTATTTAGACAGGCCGTGGCCGCCAAGCATCCTGATAGTGTTAATCGTCTGGATCAAGAGGGGAATCTGGTCACGGATTTAGAGGGCGAACCAGTTCCCATTGTTGATAACACTCTGTTGTTAGATCGATTTGTGCTAGCTGGCAATCAACTCCAGCCCCGGAGAGAGGTACGGTTTCGCCGCAGCCGCAGCCGCACCCGACCCCAGAGTAATAAAGACACTCTAGGGGCAGTGGATATGGAAGAACGGCCCTTTATAGAACCCACCCAGGAACTGACCTTTGTTCGGCATCTGCAGGCAGGGCGCTTCTCGGTATTGTTGTTGCCGACCCAGGTGGTGCGTGTGGAGCGGTGGCAGATTTTTGCCTATAACGGTCGCACTGGGCAAATCGATGCTTATAATGTGGAGCGCTCCGCAGAAGGGTTGTTTAACACCCGTGGTACCCAGGCAGGCACCGATTCAGGCTTTGCGGAGTCGGCGCTGCGGTTTGACCAAAATAGCGATCGCATCGCCCTGCCCGCCAGCATTATCCAAACCCCCACCTTCACCCAAGAAGCCTGGATCTTTCCCCAGGAAACGGTTTCTGCCCCTGATAATCAGCTGGGTCAGGCTCTACTCAGCGGCAGTGAGCCCGATGCTGTCAACGCGCCGCCCTCCGTATGGATTCAGGGCAATACCCGCGTCCGTGCGGGCTTTGGTGACGGGCAAGCATTTCACACTGTCGTTACCGGCGGTATTTTGATTCCCCAACGCTGGAATCATCTGGCCGTCTCCTTTGATGGTGTGGTCTATCGGGTGTATGTCAACGGGCAGCTGCGGTTCCGCACCACTGCCGATACCTTTAGCGGCGCTAATCCAAGTGCTACCCCCCTCAGCTTTATTGGGTCTCCCACGGCTGCCTTCCACGGTCTCATTGACGAGGTGCGTCTGTGGAATCGAGCCCGCACCATCATTGAAATTGAGCGGGATATGCACCAGCGGCTCACAGGGCAAGAGTCTGATTTGCTGCACTATTGGCGTTTGGATGAGGGCTCAGGCGATCGGGTCTATGACCAAACTGGCAATGCCCAGCCTGGCAGCATCAGCGGTCCTGACTGGGTGATTTCCACGGCCCCCATCGGCAACAACTCCAGCATTAATCGCAGCAGCTTCCAGCTAGAAGAACGGCGGGTTGTTACGACCGATAATGGCCCAGAAGAACAATTTATTCAGCGTACGGTGCAGTCGGGTCTATCAGCCCTGCTTTACTACTATCAGGAGAATGCGGCTACTGGCTATGACCAGGAAGAGAAACCTCTCCAGCAGAGCGCCCGAGTAATGCTGGCTGTGGCCACCCAGGGAGATGACCCAACTCGTAATGAGATTGCCACCCTGGACTTTGGTATCTCTGCCAGCGGGATGCTTAGCCAGATACCCGACAATCTGCGCTTGCCCGTCATCAATGCCACCGAGGAAGGCGAGCTATCTGTTAATGAACAGCTGGATCTGATTAGCGATCGCGAACAGCGAATCATTGGTCTGCAGGAGGAGATTACCAATCTGGGAGACTCCATTGATGAACTCAATCAAGCGGCTAACAGCATTCAGCGCGTAGTTAGCCCCCAGAATCGAAGTACTTTCCCGATTCCAGCAGGGAATGAGAACCTGGACCAGGCGCGCCTGCAGGATCTAAGTGCCAATTTGCGCAGCCCCCACAGCAACCTGACACTGCTGGAGGCGTTTGAGCAGCTGATTAGCGATCGCAACACCCTCAGCGACTTACAGCAAACCCAATCAGTTCTGATCAACAATCGCAACTCCGCCCGCATCACCGTATATCAACACAGCGGGTTTCGGGGCAGACGGGCCAGCTTTGGCCTGGGTGACGTTGGCTACAATGACCTAAATTCCAGGGGGTTGCATGACGAAATTACCGCCATTAGCCTACCGTCTGCCCTACCGGGAGAACCATCACCGCTTCAGGTAATTGTTTATGAGCATGTTAATCGGGGTGGCCGCTCTCGATTGATTGCCAGCAGTGTCTCCAATGTTGGTAGAGATTGGAACGACCGGATTTCTAACATACTGGTGCAGACCAGCTCTGCTTTTACAATTCGACTCCAGGAAATTGAGCAGCAGATTAGTGAATTGCAGGATGCGATCGCAAATCTTGAATTTGACCTTAATACTATCCGTCAGGCTTTACTGGGCACCCGCAATCAGCGCCAGCAGCGTCATAACGAGGCACAGCAGGCGCTGGCCAGTCTCCAACAAGAACAAAACAGCATTCGCGATCTGCTAGATAACGGTGTTTCTGTACCGATGCCGTTGCTCCACACAGACCGCACTGGGCTGTCGGTGTCTGGTGGCATTTTAGGGTTTGCCTGGACTGTCGATACACCGCTACTGTACGACAGTGCCGTAGGTCGGTTGGCCCTCTATTTTCGCGGTGCAGATGACCAGTTTTTTGTTACCTACTACGATACCCTGACCCAGCGCCCCCGGTTTGAGCTCAGCGACGATCAAGCCATCACTACGGTTATCTGTGCCAGTCGGTCGGTAGAAGCAGAATTTGACCGTTTGGCCATTCATCTCAGCGAAGAATCTACCCCTGACACCTGCACCGTTGAAATTGGCTTTATGGTGCTTAACGAGAATACAGGTGTGGAAGAACTACAGCCGGTGGAAACCTGGCGATCCGTCCCCCGTCAGCCACAACAGTTTGCCGATGTGCTCAATGGGTTTGCTGGCGACAGAATCTTCGTGGGTTCAGGTTCGCTTCAGGTAACAGCCGGACGTGCCGACAGTTTGATTGTGGAGGGCGGTATTCAACAGTCTCTGCCGGAGGGTGCCACCCTGATTGTGGGGGACATTCGAGTCACCCTGAGGACAGCCGTCCCTTCCGAAACAATTGAGCTGCTGATCGACAGCAATGTAATCAATCCCCCCCAGGAGAATCGTCCTGTTTTCTATCTGCCCTACGATTACGAAGTTAACGCCAGCACCACCCAGGAAAGTGCCAGTTTGCTAGACGGATCGTTACTATTGGCCGCTGTCAATACCGACGATGGAGATAGGCTGCGGGTTAGTCAGTCAGTGCAACCCGCTCCCACCCTCTCGTCTCGCTGGGTTGCCGCAGCACCGGGACGTACCCTGGCCTTTAACGGCAGCACCAGCGTGGCTACTTCGGCCCAACCCGAACAGTTTGCCGTAGAAGGAGATTTAACCCTGGAAGCCTGGATTCAGCCCAATCAGGTGGATGAGCGGGCCCACGTGATCCATCACCGGTCGACCAACAGCCGCTATCTGATGGGCCTAGAATCGGCTGAATTGCAATCTGCGTTAAATCTTGATGGCACCAACGACAAAGTTAGAATTCCCAACCAAGATCATCTAAATTTTGTTGGAGAGATTACGTTGGAAGCCTGGGTAAGGACCAGTGCCAACGCCACCAACGGCATTCGTAATCTAGTGGTCCATGGCATTAGCGCCAATGCTGAGGTCTATCTACGGATTAACCAGGGCCAATATCAGGTGGGTTCATTTGATGGTACTGATCACTTTACGGCGGCTGATATTCCTGAGGGAGATGCCAATGGCCTCACCTGGGTGCATTTAGCGGGAGTGTATGATGGCACCACCTGGCGTCTCTATCGCAACGGGGAAGAAATCGGCAGCACAGAAGAAGAAGTCGGTGCGATTCCAGTCAATGCCGACTGGGCCATTGGTGGACATCCTACTAACAATCAACGACAGTTTGACGGCGATATTGATGAAGTACGCATCTGGCAGCGAGTGCGGACGGCAGCCGATATTCGGCAGGATATGAACCGTCGGCTTGGGGGACAAGAGCGCGGGTTAGCTGGCTACTGGCACTTTGATGGCGCTGCTGCCATTGACTTCTCTCGCCATGAAAATCACGGCACTATTCTGGGTGAGCCTGCTCAAACATCGTCACCAATTCCAGGGTATCGCCTGGTTACCGGCACTGGGAATCAGGTGGTCCAGGTTAATCAGGTCGTCCCTGGCGGTAACTGGACCCATTGGGCCACAGTCTACAATCAGTCCTACGGTCTGGAATTTAGCGGTAATTCCGACTCTTTTCTAGACTGTGGCAACAATTCCACGTTAGACCTGACCCAAGATTTAACCTTAGAGACATTTGTACAGCTAGATAACCTGAACCAGCCCTACAGCCTGATCACTAAGGGCAGGCTCGATGGTGTAACTGAAGATGAGGCGGTTCCCTATACGTTTTATGTGAATACTCAGGGCCGACTGATCTTTGTATTTGAGGATTCTGGGCAAATCAAACATGCGTTTTTCTCAAACGAAACGGTCAGGGCAAACCAGTTTTATCGGTTAGCGGTCACTCGCCAACGACAGACGACAACAGAGGAAGGAGAAGATGACGCTGGCTTGCCGACTGTGGATGTTAATACTCAATACGATGTCACCTTTTACATTGATGGTCGAGTTGTGGGCAGTCACAGCTATCGCAGTGGCAGCAGTCAGCCCCGTGACATTGGTTCCAACAGCCAGTCAACAGAAATTGGCTCCGGATATTTCTTTGATACCAATCGATTTCGCCAGCTGACCGTCAACTCCGACAATGAGCCAGGGCTGCCGGACGATGATAACGATACCTTGCTGTTGGAAGAGCGTGATAAATTAAGGCGTGCAGCACGGTTGCTCGGTCTTCCCGATAACATTCCTACTAATCCCAATGCTGGTAGTATTCAGCGGATACGACAGCTAGCTGCGACCGGGTTTTCTGTATTTCCCATGGCCGGTCGCATCAGTGAGATACGAATTTGGAATGTCGCCCGCGCTGGGGATAACGTGGGTGTTACTATTCAGGGTAATGAATCGGGTTTGGTTTCCTGGTGGCGTTTAGAAGAAAACGATGGCAACGTAGCATTTGACTCCAGAAGCAACAACCACGCTCAGCTACGGGGACAAATTGAATGGGTTGCCAACCCCGATCCTCAGGGCTCTACCTTAACTGTCTACCGTGATGGTGTGAGTGTAGAGACAACCCCTGTTGACCAATCTAACTGGGTGAGCCCAGAAACTCAATTTAACCTGGGGGCAATGCGTCGCAGTGGCCTAAGAGACTTCTTCCAAGGAGAGATGGAAGAAGTGCGAATCTGGCGACAGGTGAGAACGGTTGAACAGATTCAGGATAATCTGTTCCGTCGACTACAGGGCGATCGCGAACGGCTGGTGGCTTACTATACCTTTGACCCTGAGCGGGGTGAAACGGCCCAATCGCTACAGCTGTCGGACCGATCGCTACAGGCCAACACGTTAGCGGTTAGCAACAGTACCTATGTGCTGTCAACCGCCCCCATCAGCGATGAAACGCCCCAGGTACGCAGTGCTTTAGCAGGTATTCGCACCACCTTCCATGGCATCATTCAAAGTCAGCCCGGTATTGCCGAATATGGTGATCTGCAGTACGACTCCGACAACAATCAGATTGGTGTTTTCAAGCGATGCTACACCACCATTCGCAATCATGAATGGCAGCTAATTACTGGCTTTGCTGTGGGTGATCTGATTACGGAATGGATTGGCCAGGTGCAGTTTGATCCCCAGCTGATTGGCTATATTGAGGGGGCTCCTCCTGTTCCCAGTGAGAACCTGACCAGTACTGGCACCGTTTTAGGAGAGTTTGCCGACTATAACAGCGCCACCGCCGTTGAGATTACGGATGTGGATAGCACAATCTTCACCTATGCAGCCTCTAAGGATCGGGGCTTTGATACAGAAATTGAAACCTCCGCATCCTTTGGTTCTATCTCCCAGTCGCAGGCGGGTACACCCTTTTTCCTCTCTAGTGTTGAGAATACGCGGGTTTTAGTGGGGGTGCGGGCCAAGTTTGAAAACTCCCTAAGCTGGCTGGAAAGTGCAACCACGGGCAGTGGTCGTACCACCGGTCGCATCAGTCGTTTAGAGCTACGGGGTCGGGTGGAAAATGTGGATGAGGTGGCCCATAGTATCGGTCGTCGGTTTGTGCCAGAGAATGTAGGGTTTGCCCTGGTTCAGTCAGAAACTGCGGATGTGTTTGCCCTGCGGCTGCAGCATAACAACGCCCTGGTCTCTCTCCAGATGCGTCCCAATCCCGATATTCCACCGGATCGCAACATTATCACCTTCCCGATTAACCCTACTTACACTAAGCAGGGAACCTTGGATGGAAAAGTCGGGTTAGAGGCCGACACCCACTATCCTAATGCCCTCACCTATAGCTCAGACAGCAGCTATTTCAAACCAATTGAGGCCTATAATCTGCGCGATCGCATCCAGCGAGAAGAAGAACAAATCGCGGCATTTTATCAACAGTATGATGCCGGAGCTATTGGTCGTCGTCAAAATGCCCTCAACTTTACCAGTGGTGACCTGGCCACCGGACGCACAGTAGAACAACTGCCGCGCGTGCAAAAACGTAATATCGTCAATAACTATGTCTGGACCGCTGATGGTGGCACCTTTGTTGAATCCCAGGAGACTTTAGACATTGTTCAAGAAACCACAGGAGGAGACTATTCTTTCCGGGGGCTGGCCGGTGTCGATGTTTCAGCAGCGTTTGCCATCAGTAAAGTAGCCACTCGATTTACCCTCCAGGCTCTATTTGGTGGACATCTAAATCTCACGGTTACCAAATCCCAAGAAACGGAATCCACCTTTGCCCTGGATGTTAATCTGGACGGTGTGGAGGGCGATCTGTTCTTGCGGGATGAAACGGGCCGAATTATTACCGAAAATAATGCCCCCTTTAATCCCAATCGCCCGGTGCGGCAGGCTGGTAAAGTGGATGCCTATCGCTTCTTGTCGTTTTACCTGGAACCCAGCAGCAACAACTTTGACACCTTCTTTAACCAGGTGGTAGACCCCATTTGGCTAGAGCAAAGCAATGATGCCAATGCGGCGGCCCTGCGACAGGCCAGCCAACAAACCGAACAGCCCCCCTGTTGGCGGATGATGCACCGCATTACCTATGTCAGCCGCATTTTGCCCCGCTTTAGCGACCCCAATATGCCACCGCTGGAGCAGACTCTGCCCGCCCTCAACATTGACAGTAACTATGAGCTGATCCGCCGGTTAGAGCCCTATGTAATCGACCAGATTAACAACTTCCCGGCCTTTATACGGGCTGTGCGCACGGCGGTGGCCACCTACTTCCCAGACCTGCAACCCCATACCGATGCCATTGTGCAGTTTATGCAGCTTTACTACGGCATCACCGAGGAGGACAGCATTATCCCCAGTGGTGAGCTGCCCGAGTTGCCGGATGGTCGGGTTCCAAACCGGGCTCCGGTGGTGGATGCTGGGGTAAATCAGGTGATTGCCCTAAGTGAGACGGTGGAATTGCGGGGTGCGATCGCAGATGATCGTTTAGACAACAGTGCCCTTTTTGTCACCTGGACCCAGATTGATGGCCCTGGCAACGTTCAATTTGACGATATCCACGCCATTAATACCACTGCCCAATTTAGCCAGCGTGGTTTCTATCGACTGCGCTTAACCGCCAGCGACGGTCTACTGACCTCCAGTGACGATCTCACCGTTTTGGTAAATGAAGCGCCCGTGCTAAACGTCGGCGATGATCTGGAGGTTGGCCCCGGCGGTTCGGTGGAGCTGCTGGGCGAACTCCTTAGCGATGGTCTGGGCGATCCAGCACAAGGGGAAGTCCGCGTCCAGTGGACCCTGGAAAATGGACCGGGGCCAGTCACCTTCAGCAACCCCCAAGCACTACGCACCACCGCCAGCTTTGAGCGCAGCGGCAGCTATATGCTCCGGCTGACCGCCGATAACAGTTCCCTTTTCTCCAGTGCTGACATTACAGTTTCAGTGGCGGAGAGAGTGTCGCAACAGCTGCAGGTGCTTTACACCTTTGATGAAGGTGTAGGTACCCAGGTAAGAGATGTTCAAATCGAGGCTGACCCCCTCAATCTCACCATTGCCACCCCCACCGCGGTCACTTGGGGTACCGGTTCACTGCAGCTACAGGCCCCCAGCCAGCTTCAGGCAACTAATACCCGTCGTTTAGTAGCCGCTATGCAAGCCAGTCAGGCCCTCACCCTAGAAGCCTGGATTACCCCTGCTGTGGAAAACCATATCGGTCTCGCTCGCATATTCACCCTGTCCAACGGAGCCACTGAACGCAACGTTATCCTGGGACAAACCGGCAATCGCATCCATGTTGGCATACGCACCAGTACCACCAATGCCAACGCTAGCGATAAGGCCCTGGCAGGCGGTGTGGTCACTACGGATGCCCCCATGCATGTGGTCTGCACCCGTGAGCTATCGGGTCTCACCCAGCTGTATATCAATGGTGAACAAGTTGCCAGCCGACAAATTGATGGAGACTTTTCCACCTGGGCCTCCGACTTTGCCCTGAGCTTGGGAAGTGAACAGGGAGAACTGCAGGATAATCGCAGCTGGCTGGGTCGCTTCCACTTAGTAGCACTCTACAGCCGTGCCCTCAGTGCGATAGACGTACAACAAAACTACCAATTTGGTGCAGATACCAATCTCACACCGATTGTGTTTGCAGGGCGAGACCAGGTGATCAATATCCCAGAGGATGCGCAGCTTCAGGGGACCGTATTTGATGAGCGACTGCTACCGGAAGAACTGACGGTGCAATGGTCGCAGCTATCAGGGCCAACGGGGGTGATTTTTGCCAACCCCAACGTCCTCAACACTGCGGTTACCTTTGAACGCAATGGCCGCTATGAGTTGCAAATAACAGCAACGGAACCGGTCACCGATGGAGACACTATCTCCAATGAATTTGTTCTAGCTGCCAGTGATGAAATTACCGTAATTGTGAACCAGGCCCCCGAGATTAATGCCGGTAGTTTGCCACCGGTTAATCTCTCTGATCAGGGGTCTGCCACCGTTGAATTGGCTGGACAAATCCTCAACGACGGTCTCGGTGAGCCCCAACAAGGGCAAGTCTCCATTGATTGGGAGCAGGTGAGTGGGCCAGCCCCCGTGAGCTTTAGCAGTCCTACGAGCCTGACACCCACAATTACCGTGACTCAGCTGGGAGAGTATGTGCTGCGGCTATCGGTTAATAACGGTCATTTCATCACCCAGGCAGAGACCACGTTTTATGCAAACCAAGCGCCCAACATGACGGCCACCACGGAGCCGCTGGTGACTCTACCAGCAGCAGCTATCCTGACGGGCACAGTTCCCTCCACCGGGCTGGGTAACCCCGAAGAAACTGTTATCGCGACCTGGAGTCAGCTGAGTGGCCCTGGCACCATGACCTTTGCCAATGTCAATGCCCTGGAAACCACTGCCACATTCTCCGTTGGCGGCAACTATGGGGCACGGCTCACGGTGGATAACGGCCATTTCTCTCGTAATGTTGATGTCATAATTGTGGCCAACGAAGCACCTTTAGTGGATGCAGGTCCCGATCAAACAGTTACGGGGTCAGCCACTGTGGAATTAGATGGCACCATTAGCGACGATGGTCTTCCTGTTATTCCTGGCCGTGTTGCTCTTCAATGGACCACAGTGAGCGGTCCAGGAGAGGTCACATTTGCCGATGCTGCGGCTGACTTTACCACGGCTCGATTCTCTAAGACTGGCACCTATGTGCTCCGGCTCACCGCAGATGACGGCGCTGTTGCGGTGAGTGATGACGTGACCATCATTGTTAACCAGGCACCTTTGGTGGATGCAGGCCCAGACCAGCTGATTACGCTGCCCATTACGGTTCAGCCCGATGGCACGGTACAAAATGGTATTCCGGCCACGGTCGAACTGAATGGTGTTGTTGCCGATGATGGTCAGCCGCTATTGACACCAACTACAGTGTGGCGTCAGCTGAGTGGCCCCCAGCCTGTGACATTTGCTGATGAGAATGTTAGCCGCACCACGGCAACCGTAACAGCCTCAGGCCGCTATATGTTGCAATTAACAGCCAATGACGGTGCTGTTGCTGTTAGCGATGAAATCAATCTTTTGGTGACGCCAAGGATCACCGCAGGCTTGCAGTCTTTGTATACCTTTGAGGAGGGTACGGGCAATGTTGTTCAAGATATCTCCACGGTGGGAGAGCCGTTGAATCTTGTTGCAGCGGACCAGCCAATTCAGTGGTTGGAGAATGGGCCAGGAATTGCGATCGCACAACCCACTCTTCTCACCACAGAAACTCCGGCAACAAAGTTGGTGACCGCCACTAGGTCCACCAACGAACTCACCATTGAAGCCTGGCTCGAACCTACCCAAGTGACGCCTGGTGAGGGAATACCGGCTCGTATTGTCACTGTCTCAGAAGATGCATCCAACCGTAATTTCACCCTAGGACAAAATGATAATGGGTATGTAGTCAGGCTGCGGACAAACACCTCTGACGAGAACGGTACAGATCAACCTCTGGCAGGGGGCACCATCACCCCAGGCCAAACCATCCATGTGGTTTATACCACGAGTACCACAGGGGAGGCCATTCTCTATCTCAATGGCAGTGAAGTCAGTCGCCAACAGATTCCCGAAAACTTTGCTGCCAGCTGGGATAATAGCTTCCGCTTTGCCCTAGGTGATGAACTCTCAGGAGCACGCGCCTGGTTAGGCAAAATTCATCTGGTAGCCATCTATAACCGAGCCCTAAGCCAGACTGAAGTGCGACAAAACTTTGCCATTAGATTCTAGGAAATCTCCGCCTTAGGAGGGCCGTAGCGTACTGTTCTGATGTCAGAGCAGTACGCGCTTTATCTTGCAATGTAACTTTTTTCTATGAATTTAGAAAATTCTTCCTGTTAGAATTTGTCCAAGGGGGAAGTGATAAAGAATATTCAGAACCATAGAGTTAACTTGTTAAGTATGCTGCCTGTACGTATAAGATCCTTCTCTTTACTTAGCGTAATGTTAGGACTATTATTGGTGGGCTGTGGTTCGGTCAAATCAACGACTGATTCAACCGAAAGTGCATCAGTAAGTACTTCAAGTACTTCTGAGTTAACGGCTAATGAAGTCCTTATTCTGGGTGATATCTCTAAAAAACCCACCCAAAAAATAGAACGATACCAGCCCCTGGCTAATTATTTAGCAAATCGTTTAGAAGACGTCGGTATTAAAAAAGCAACTGTCAAAATTGCCCCTGACCTGGAAACGATGGAAACCTGGATAGAATCTGGTGAGGTGGACCTTTACTTCGATAGTCCTTACCCTGTTATAGTCGTTAGCACCAAGACAGGCGCTACTCCCATCCTGCGGCGTTGGAAAAAGGGTGTTGCTGAATATAACAGCATTATTTTCACCCGTAATGACAGCGATATCGACACCATAGCAGATTTGCAAGGGAAGCAAATCGCATTAGAAAGCAATATCTCCACATCAGGTTATATGTTGCCGCTGGCATATCTCAAAGAAGCAGGTCTGATCCTAGTTGAGCAGTCGCTAGATATTGAAGAATCGCTAGACAATAAAAGCCTTCAAGTTAATGAAGTTGGATTCATTTTTAGTGGAGATGAGGACAATACCGTTGAACTGATCCTCACGGATAAAGTCGATGCTGGGGCAGTTGATAGTGGTACGTTTGCTGAACTGCCAGACGATGTCAAATCCTCTATGAAAGTCATTTTAGAGACTGAGTTTGTTGCTCGACATATTGTACTAGCAAGCCCCAGACTACCAACTGAGCAAATAAATGCCATAGAGGCACTTTTACTGGATATGGATAAATCGCCAGAAGGTGAAACAACATTAGAAAGCTTTGAAGATACTGTCAAATTTGATGATTTTCCCGTGGAACAATCCATAGAACGCTTAAAGGAGCTCTATGATCTAACATTCTAACAAAGACTGCTTCAGTACAAGCGTTTCAATACATGTGGAGATTCATCGGGTTGCACAACCAAAATGGTTCGCTTACCAACAAACTTACACTCACTATGAGTTGTTTGGCTGTGGGGGGAGTGCTGACTGTGGGGAGCTCTGCATTGTTACGTGAACGTATCAGCTTTCGCAAAGATCTAGAACAACAGGCTGAACTGCTTCTGGATACATTATCAGCAGCTAACAGTGATGCTCTTTATTTTAATAAATTTGATGAAGCTGGAGAGATCATCAATAACCTTGACAAGAACTCTCAAAGTAAGCGATTAATAATTTCTGCTCGACTCTACCAAAAGGATGGACGTGTCATCTCAGATACCTTTACCGAAGACTATAAAGTCCTGAGTCTCCAGCCAGATCCCTTAGGACAGAAGATTCTTGCTAGTCAACAACTGGTTTTAGATTGGCAGGATGAGAAATTAATTGCTGGTAAACCCATTTTGGTTGGGGAAGACGTTGTTGGTGCAGTCAGCATTGGTTTTTCGACTAAACCACTACAAACAGAACTGCGTCAGACTTTATTAGAAGGACTGATGGCAGCTGTCATCATTGCTATTATCAGCATCCTATTAGCCCGTTTACTGAGTCGTTCGATTACCAAGCCTCTCCAACAGCTGACTACAGCTACGAAACAGATATCTACAGGGGAATGGGGACGAACCATTAACCTCCAAACCAATGATGAGCTAACGACACTGTCGAATGCGTTTAATCACATGAGTGGCCAACTCCATAATGTGGTTGAATCACTGAAATTGCAAACCAATGAATTAGAAAACAGTAGACAGATGGCTCAAACCAGAGCTAATGAATTAGAGCAAACCCTAGGAGAACTTCGTAAGACTCAAGAGAAACTTATTCAACAGGAGAAAATGTCTAGTTTGGGTCAGATGGTGGCGGGTGTGGCTCATGAAATCAATAATCCAGTCACCTTTATTCAGGGTAATGTAGAGCCTGCGCAAGAGTATGTAGCAGATCTGTTAAACTTAATTGAGCTTTATCAGAAACATTATCCCAATCCCCATGCAGAGATCTTAGCTGAAGAAGACGCCATTGATCTACCTTTCCTAAAAGAAGATATCTCAAAATTACTCTTCTCGATGAGCATGGGGTCTGAGCGCATTACTGCAATTGTTAATTCTCTCAAAACGTTCTCACGGTTGGATGAAGCTCTTTGTAAAGCGGTTGATTTACATGTGTGCCTTGATAGCACATTAGTTATCTTAGATCATCGCCTTAAGGGTCAAGGTCACCGCCCTACAGTTGAGGTCATAAAGGACTATGGCACGTTGTCTGCAATTGAATGCTTTGCAGGACAGCTCAACCAGGTATTTATGAATCTCATTGCCAATGCCATTGATGCGTTTGAAGAACCTGACCCAGCGTTAGAATTGAACTCTGAGAAAACAAGTCAGCGACAGATTTATATCTGCACTTCGATGACCGATAACGATCATGTTCTAATTCAAATTCGAGATAATGCTGGGGGCATGTCTGTAGAGGTACAGTCACGCATTTTTGATCCGTTTTACACGACTAAACCCGTTGGCAAAGGCACCGGCTTAGGGTTAGCCATTAGCTATCAAATCATCACAGAGTTACATGGAGGGCAGCTCACATGCGAGTCTATCCCTGGGCAGGGCACAGAGTTCTTAATCGAAATTCCCAGTAGTCAACCATTGGCAACCTAAGTGTCATCCGTTTCACACTGAGGTGTCAAAAGGCTATCTTAACGGGGTAGCTTCATTTTGGTTGATTTTTATAGGAGTGTTCAACTCTGCTAATTAATTTTTCAGCCATCATGATGGCATTCGAGAGAAGAATTTGCTCTTGCTGTCCCCTGGCTTCTTCCTCACTAACCATGGTGTAAATGTGAGGATTAGCCAGCATACCTGCCAATAGATGGCTAGCAATGGTTTTGAGCTCTTTTTCCTGGGTCGTCATGGTCACTCCTTCCCTAAACGTGGTCTACTTTAACTGTCGTTTCCTTCTGTGGTTACAACTGATTGTATGTATTACAACCGATTGTATGTAAATGATGTGAAGATTTTATGGGGGAATGCAGCACTAGTACCCGATGGCAGAAATTTGACAGTAATTGCATCCCCCCATCCACCCATCCACATTTGATCGTGGCAACTTACACCACAGAGTACTAGTCTAGCCTCACAGGATCCTCAACTTGTCTGTGTACCTTGAAGATGGGAAGGTCTCAGGGGCTATAGAAAAAGCTGTTCGGGTGAAGGTGGATGAACGATGACTGTAAAGGCCAACGATAATATTTATCCACTCTACAAGCGTGAAGCGCCTGAAGAATGGCAGGTGACTAACGGCATGACCAAGCGCGAGCATTTCGCCATTATGATTATGCAGGGATTAATTGCCCACCATGGCTATGGAGAAAGTCATTTTGCCAGAGGGCAGGAGATTGCTCGATGGTCTGTGCACCTGGCTGATGCCCTGATTGATGAACTCAATCGGCACAATCAGTCTGATGAAAGCAACCTGTCTTCTACCCACCAAAATTAAACTATTGATCTTTTGTAGGGAATGCTGCACCAGGGTTTTATGGGAGGATACGTTTTTTTAGCCTATGCTAGGGGTGGTTAAGAGGTGCTGCTATGGATGATCGGGCTATCAAAATTTTCAGCCTAAATACCAGTCGGGAATTTGGGAAGAGGGTTGCAGCTCATCTGGGCCTTGTCCTGAGTCATCATGAAGAGAGAGACTTTGAAGACGGTGAACATAAGACGCGTTCATTAGTTAATGTGCGAGGTCAGGATGTGTATGTGATCCAGTCTCTCTATGGTGAACCTGGAATCAGCGTCAATGATAAACTCTGTCGACTGCTGTTTTTTATGGGTGCCTTGAGGGATGCCTCAGCTGAACGTGTGACTGCAATTGTTCCTTATCTTTGCTATGCCCGTAAAGACCGCCGGACAAAGTCTCGGGACCCGGTAACGACCCGATATATTGCTCAATTGTTAGAGTCAATTGGTTGCGATCGCATCGTTACCCTTGATGTCCATAACCTGGCAGCCTTTCAAAATGCTTTTCGCTGTCCTGCCGAGCATTTAGAGGCAAAAAACACATTTGTACATCACTTTGCGTCCCTACTTGACGAGCGTGACATAGTGGTTGTGTCTCCAGATTTTGGTGGCGCTAAACGGGCCGAAGCATTTCGTAAACAACTTAGCCAGAAGCTTCAGCGTGATATCTCCATTGCCTTTGCCGAAAAACATCGCAGCTCGGGTGTTGTGTCTGGCAGTATGTTGGTTGGCGAGATTCAAGGCCGTACGGCCATCATCATTGACGACCTCATCAGCAGCGGTACCACCCTGGCTCGCACGGCAAAAGCTTGTCGTAGTCAAGGTGCTGTAGCCGTTTATGCCGCTGCTACCCATGGTGTCTTTGCCAAGGAATCCAACCATATTTTGGCGATTCCCGACCTTGAGAACATCATTATCACCGATACTGTTCCATCGTTCCGGTTGACGGCCAGTGAGGTGACGGCCAAGCTTACGGTTTTAGATACAACACCGCTGTTTGCTGAAACCATTCGTCGACTCCATAGCGGTGGCTCATTGGTGGCCCTTTTAGACTCCCCATAAAGGGCTAAATCAATGGGATAACTCAATACTTTAGTATGAAAAATCACCCTAGATGCGTCATTAAACTGAGCCGGATTTTGGGCATAAATGTTTGAATGGCTTACTAGGCGATGATACCTAGGAAAAATGAACCAGATATATATTTCCTATGCGTGGAAAGATAATAAAACCGAGCAGGGACGTCAGCGAGAGGCGTTAGTCGATCGGATTTGCGCCGTACTACTGGCCAGACGGTATAACTTGATTCGAGATCGCAACCACCTCACCCTGGGCCAAAGCATTGAAAAGTTTATGCGGGAAATTGGTCGTGGTAACTATGTGATCCTGGTCATTAGCGATAAATACCTGCGCTCTGAGTATTGTATGTTTGAAGCGCTGGAGATAATGAAACGTAAGAACGACCAGCAGAGGGTTTTCCCCGTTGTTTTATCGGATGCTAATATCTATAGCCGTGAAGGACAGGTGGACTATATTCAACATTGGCAAACGAAAAAAGAGCAGCTATCGGCCCTGATGGGTCCTAATCCGTCCGATGAATATTCTGCCATGGTTGATGTGGCGAATAAAATTGCCGAGATTGCCACTCATGTAGATGACTTTATCCAGTTTGTTAGAGATAAACTGAGCATCGACCCTGCTAAGAACTTTGATCAGTTTATTGATCACCTCATTGGCAATATTAAAGAAGATTCTCAACAGCTGAGAAGCACAAAATCTATCTTGGTGGCAGGCACAGGTAAATTTCATCTTCCTGCTGAGATTAACTGGTGTGCCCAAAAGCTAGGTAAGAAAATCGCAGAACACACCTACCATTTAATTACAGGCGGTTGGGAAGGCGTGGACTATGTTGTTGCCGATGCATTTGCTCAACAGCTATCTCAGGATAATGTACGTTTAACGGGCAAGCTCACACAAATTGTTCCCCGAGGAAAGCAGCCTGTGTTTAAGGGGGGCGCAGTGCAGTATACGGAATCTGGTGTGAATGAATGGCTGGATTGTTTACAACGGTCAGATTTAGTCATTCTGTTAGGGGGTATTGGTGGCACCTATGAGACCTATGAGTATGCCAGACAGGAACGCATTCCGGTACTTCCCATTGTGTGTACCCATGGGGATGCTAAGCGGGTATTTGATGAAATGCTGAGAAATTGGGATCGGTCGCTGATGGGGGGGATAGCGCCTGAAAAGTTTAAGTCGCTGAATCAGTACATTAATGATGCTGAAACCGCAGAAGATGTGATTGAAGATGTAATGGAAATGGTGGATGAGATTATTTTCTCCAAGACAATGTTGAGGTCCTCGTAGGGGTTTATTCTGTTAACTGCTCAGATAATGGTATTTCTAACGGCAAGATCCAATCTGCTGGTATCAACGATTGCCGTTTTTTCGACAAATCTACGGTTGGATCAATCAGTTGTTGTTTTTCTCGTCCATTAAGAGAAGCAAAGGCTTCAGCTCTCACTTCAATTGAGTCTTTATCGTCCCCACCAATATCCTCAGCAATCATATGGCTTAACTGCAAAATCATATCCGGTCGGGCCGCCATCTTACGCACTTGCCAGCGAGGCATAATATCGTATGGGTCTAAGGCGCTCACCGAATTGTCCCGCGTGTTGGTAATAATAAATTTCACATCGGCATCTTTTGAGCGTAGTTTCATATGCCAGGCAAACCGATGACCTTCTTCGGTCCAGTTCGCATCACCTGGATAGAGATAATGGCGAAATGGCAAGAGTAACTGTAGGGCCAGGTAAATGCCCAACAAAGTCAGGATCGCTATGTGCCTGGGTGTCAAGCGGGCTGGAGCAGACTGGTTGCGATCGCTAAATCTTTGTCTTACCAAACGCCGGGGCCAGTCAGGATAGAAAAAGATAGCCGTTGCCGCAATCATGAACCAGGGGAAAATGCCAATGTTAAACAGTTGGACATTCATCAAGTGAAAGGTTAGTGCCAGGACAAACGCATAGGGCCGCGTGCGTCGCCATATTAAAAAGGGCACCACCAACAAATCCAACAACAGTCCCCCATAGCTCAGAAAGTAAACCATCCATTCCTGAGTAAAAAAAGAGCCAATGAGCGGAAAATCTGTGCGAGCCGCCATCCACATGCGCATCGGCTCCCCTTGCAACCAGTCACCGTTAATCTTGGCCAAGCCTCCATAAAAATAAGGAATCCCCACATGGATGCGTAAGAGCCACAGCGTCCAAGCCGGAACCGTTTGAGTACGGATGCCGGGTCGTCGCCAGGCATCAAAGGAAAAGGCGCGGTGGGCGGGGATAAAAATCAGGATGAAGCTGATTAAGCAGATTAAATAAAAGTGGTTGAGGTAGCGCGCTTTCTCTAATAAAAAAATATAGGTAAACCCTAGAAAAAATAGCACTGCACTGACGCGATACCAGATGCCCAGGGCAATAAAAGCTGCCAGAATACCGAGACCTACAAAGTGGATATACATGCCCTGACCTGGCCAGGGGTGGAACCACTCAAAGCCAAAGTAAGGAAAATTGAGAATAGGATCGATCCAGTAGCGGGCGATCCAACCCTTGTCAAAATACCGCCACACTTCCCAGAGCATGATGCCGCCAAAGGCCATGCGAAAGTAAACCAGTACGGCAATATCCACTGGGGCAAATAGAGAACGCCAAAGCGGTTTTTGCAGATATCTTAAAAGACGTTGCGACTTAGGATGATCAACAGTGAGGGGGCTTCCCATAACTTACAGGATGTATTGAGCTCGTTACCGTTATAGCCCAATCCACCTTGGCCTAAACCAAGTGGGTTGCCATGCACATTTCATCTTTGATTGATATGAAAATAAGTCAAAGACTACTAAATCTGAGATGAGTCATACGAGAAAAATTCGTTGCCAAGGACAACTTTGGGGTGGATTTACAAATCTCTGGATTGGGTCCGGATTATTACATGACTAATACGGAAAGATTTGTGAACCTGGTGCTCAATGTTTGCTGTCTGGCATAAATAAATTGGTATAGAAAATTAAAAATCTCGGCATATGTTTAAGTAATTTGCTATTGATGTCCTGTATAACGGGAATTCTCAGAACGTATGCAGGTTTTATGCTGGTTGGTAGGATATGCTGCTAGACCAGGTTCAAAAAACCGTAGCTAAAGGCTAGAAGCTAATAACTTCAGGGATGTCCCCTTTGATGGTGAGTATTGATTTAAAGAAAATAGTTCTTAAAAAGGAATACTCCCTAATTCAGGATGTGCTACAGGCTACGGCCTCTAGCGTCATTATTGAAACGGCTGATGGACAGCAGCTACTAGGCAATAGTGCCAATGGGCACAAGCGCTATCCCATTGATTTAGATGGATACACGTTAGGGTGGGTCAAGGGTGATGAAAAGGCCCAGGCCATTGCCCACCTGATCTCTAAATTGGCCTATCGAGAATCAGAAAAACGATCGTTAGCTGACGAGTTGCTGGGGAAGTATAAGGAAATCTCCCTGCTCTTCAATCTGTCAGAAAAAATTATCGATAGTTCAGATATTCAGGAGGTGGCTTCTCTGGCGCTAGAGCAGGCATGCCAACTGCTGAAATCGGACCAGGGCACCCTGATGCTAATGCAGGATGCGGAATCGCTGGAGTGCATTGCTCGGTTTGGTAAGGGGAACTTATTTCAAGAAACCATCGCTGTGGGCTGTGGCATTATTGGCACGATTGCCCAGGTTGGGCGCGGTGAGATTGTTAATAATGTGGCTTCAGACCTGCGATGCCCATCGCAGCAAACGATTGCGCTGATGTGTGTGCCGCTCAAAAGTAAGGAGTCTGTAATTGGCGCGATCGCACTTAGCAGATCGGTTACCAATCCTTACAGCGCCGAAGATCTAAAGCTGTTGACCACCATGACATTTCAAGTAGCTGGTGTGATCAACGCGCTGTTACATGAGCGTCAGCTCAAAGAAAGCCGTCAGAATGATTTAATCTTTCGCCTCTCCAGTCAGATTCGAGAATCCCTGGAACTCAACATCATTTTGACCACAGCGGTGAGCGAAATTTACCGCACGCTCAATGCAGATCGCTGTTGCTTCCTTTGGGTGCAAACGCCAGCTAAATTGGCAGGCCCGCTCCATGGGTCCTGTCCGGTTTCACCCAGCATTGGTGGCTTAGAAGTGGTCACCGAATCTAGACGCAGTCAAATGCTGCCCTTGGTGGGTGAATATGCCGCTGATGCAGTGGGCAGTCTAGCCCAATGGTTGGGTCAGCAGTCCTTAGTCAAGATCAATAATGTCAGTGCCCTAGAGGATGTCCCCACCCGAACGTTTTTGCAAGCTCACGACTTTGCGTCGTTATTGGCCGTTCCTATCAAGACTCGTTCGGGTGACATTGGGGCAATTTGCTGTGGCACCAGTCAGGAGGCTAGAACCTGGAGCGACAGTGAGGTGGCTCTACTACAGGCGGTAACCAACCAATTGGCCATTGCCCTTGATCAAGCAGAACTCTATGAGCACAGCTGTCGTGCTGCCCAATTGGCCCAGGAAAAGGCTCAACAACTGGCTGCCACACTAAAAACGCTACAACAAACCCAGCTACAGCTGATCCAGAGTGAAAAAATGTCGGGTATTGGTCAAATGATGGCAGGGGTGGCCCACGAAATTAACAATCCGGTCACATTTATCTATGGAAATCTGGAGTTTGTGCAGGAATATACTCGAGACTTGGTGGAATTGGTAAAACTTTACCAGCAAGAGTATCATTCTCCCTCTGAGGGATTACAGCAGGCCATTGAGAATGTAGAGCTGCCCTTTTTGCTAAAGGACCTGCCGGAAACCCTTAATAGCATGGCCGTCGGTACCGAACGGATCCGCGATATTGTACTGTCGCTCAAGAACTTTGCCCGTTCCGATCAATCTGAGTTTAAATCCGTTGATATCCACGAGGGCCTTGACAGTACCTTACTGATTTTGCGTCATCGCCTCAAAGCCCAGGCTGATTTTCCAGGTATCGAAGTAATTAAACACTACAGCGATTTACCCTTGGTTCACTGCTACCCCAGCCAGCTCAATCAGGTTTTCATGAATCTTTTGGCCAATGCCATTGATGTCCTGGAAGTCCCACCGTATTACCACACACCGAGAATTACGATTACTACGCTGCAACTTCATCCAAACCGGATTCAAGTTCGGATTCATGATAATGGCCCGGGAATTGTTGCCAAAATTCGAAATAAGCTATTCGATCCCTTCTTCACCACCAAGGATGTGGGTAAAGGTACGGGGCTAGGTCTTTCAATTAGCTATCAGATTATTACTGAACGCCACAAAGGTCGCTTAGTTTGTCAGTCTGAGTTAGGTCGGGGGACGACGTTTTTGCTTGAAATTCCAGTTAAACAGGATGATCTTGAAATGAACAATGCTAGAGACAACATAGATAAGCGCCGTCAATCAAGACCTTATTAAACAAGGTTTTTAGTCCTTTTTTGTTTCAGGTTCATCCGGCTGACGCTAACGCAATTTTAGGCATGCTCCATTCCTTGGGTAATAGTCATGGATAATGGCTCACAGTCATCACAGCTATGGTTGGGACAACCAACGGCAGCATCAGGTAAACGGCATAAATTACAACATAAGGTCACGGTATTTGCCATTGCCCTTAGTACCTTGCCTGTTGTGCTCATCGGTAGTGCCGCTTATCTGTTTGCCAGTCGCTCCATAACTCAACAAGTTATTCAAGAAAAGCGCCAGCGTACGGAAGTCATGGGCGATAAGTTAGATCAGTTTCTGGTCAGTCGGCTGCGTGAGGTGGAATCCTTAGCCGTTAACCCAGTGTTGACCCAAGCAACGCTGCGCAATGACTCGTCTCCCAATCAGCAACAATTACTACTCACTGAATTTGCCAATAGCCTTGACTATTTTGACAGCATTATTTTGTTTGATCTGGATGGAAATCCAGTAGCACAGGCGACTACAGGCAAACCTTTTGTTGGTAACTATGGGGATCGTGAGTATTTTCAAGCGGCTGTAAAAACTGGGCAGTCCACAATGAATGGCCCCGGGTTGTCGTCTAGTTCAGGCCTCCTCCGGGTGGAATACGCTGTTCCCGTCAAAGACCTAGAAACCGGTAACTCAATCTATATTATTAGAGCCCGTGTGCCAGGGCATTATATGAGTGAACTCTTCGAGATTTTTGAAGAGCATAAACGAGTTTGGCATCTCTTTAATTCCGATGGCATGATTTTTGCCAGTGCTCGACAAAATTACCTGGCCCAGACTGTTGAGAGCTACTATCCAAGTTTAATGGAGATCTTTGAGAGTAGACGGTCTCAGGCTAAAGTCTTTGCCAATAGTCAAGAAGATAACAGAAAACAACTGGTTGCCTATGCTCCCGTGAATCTTAGCAACAGTGTAAACTCTGAGTCTATTGGTGCTCTGATTACTGCTGATACGGCAATTGCGTTTGCCCCCCAATATCAGCTGCTGCGCATTTTTGCCCTAGGGACGGGGCTGACGGCTGTTATTGTTGGGGCAATTACGACCTATGTGGCTAACCGTGTCATTCGTCCAATTCAGCATCTGACCCAGGTGGCTCAGCAGGTCACCCATGGGGGTAACTTTGCACTGAGGGCCAAGGTTAACAATCAAGATGAAATAGGATTGTTAGCCAACTCTCTCAATCAGTTAATCACCTGGATAGGGCAGTATACGGAAGAGTTAGAGCGAAGTCAGGAGGGCCTGGAACAGCGGGTTAAAGAACGTACAGAACAACTTGATGCCATCATCGATAATCTTGGTGATGGGCTGTTGGTGATTGATTCAACTGGCACTATTATTCGCTGCAATCCTGTGCTGGTTCACATGTTCAATCTATATGCCAAAACCGTTACGGGATCGCCCTGTCATGAAGTTTTTCAGACGGATTTGTCTCAACTCATTGCTAAAAACCAGGCTGATCCGACCCAGTTGCTGATTACCGATGTCGAGCTGCCTAATAATGGCATTGGTCAGGCCTTGGTCACTGCTGTTGTGAGCAATAATAGTAACGTCGTTCCGGGGGGAGATTTTGATTCCATTGTTCTCATTCGTGATATTACGGCTGAGAAAGAAGTGGATCAAATGAAAACCGACTTTATTTCGACGGTTTCCCATGAGCTAAGGACACCCCTGACGTCGATTTTAGGGTTTGCCAAACTGATCCAAAAGAAACTGGAAGATACTGTATTGCCCGCTGTAAAGATTGAGACTAAAAAAACGGACCGGGCAGTGCGACAGGTCCGTGACAACCTGGGCATTATTATCTCTGAAGGGGAGCGTCTGACCTCCCTGATCAACGATGTGCTCGATATTTCTAAAATTGAGGCGGGCAAAATTGAGTGGAACATGCAGCCGTCATCTATCTCGGATCTGATTGAGCGAGCCATTTCAGCGACATCGGTGTTGGCCCAAAACAATGGCTTAGAAATTGTTCTTGATGTTGAACCCGAATTGCCAAAGGTGGTGTGCGATCGCAACCGCATCATCCAAGTATTGATCAATCTGATCTCCAATGCCATCAAATTTAGCAATGAGGGAGTTGTCACCTGTTTTGTGCGGCATCAAGATATTGAATTATCGATCAGTATCATTGATACGGGCATTGGCCTGTCCACAGATGACCTAGAGAAAGTATTTGAGAAGTTTACCCAGGTGGGTAAAGTCATGACCGATAAACCTAAGGGAACGGGGTTAGGGCTACCGATCTGTCGACAAATTATTGAATACCATGGCGGTCGCATTTGGGCCGAAAGCGCCCTCGGTCAGGGGAGTACCTTTACCTTTACCCTGCCTTTGACCGCAGATCTAGAAGCCAAGCCAACAAACATGAATCTGGAGACCCTGGTCCAGCAGCTAAAAGAAAATGTGCGACAGACCGTGGCCGCCGCACCGGTCACAGACACTCCCCAGAAAACAATTTTGGTGGTTGATGATGAACCCCATATTCGGCAGCTTTTGCGCCAGGAACTAGAAGCTGTGGGCTATAAAGTCCAGATGGCTAAAGATGGCATGGATGCCCTCAATCAGGTTAAGGCATCCCCCCCAGATCTGATGGTGTTGGACATGATGATGCCGAACATTAACGGCTTTGATCTGGTGGCTATCCTCAAGCATAATCCAGCGACCATGGGTATTCCCATCATTGTGGTGTCTATTGTTCAAGATCAAGAACGGGGCTACCGTCTGGGTGTGGATCGCTATCTCAGTAAGCCCATCGACACAGAGGTGCTGCTCAAGGACATTAAAACTTTATTGGACCAGGGCACATCCAATCGTCAGGTACTCGTGGTGGATATAGATACATCGATGGCCAAGACCCTGACGGATGTTTTACTGTCGAAGGGCTATACCGTTACTGAATCGACCACTGGTAAGGACGGTATTGAAAAAGCCCTTTCCCTGAAGCCCGAGATGATCATTGTCGATTCGGCCATTTCCATGGAACATGAGGTGGTCAACACCTTACAATTTGACAATGGCTTAGAGAATATTTTTCTCATTATGGTAGAAAATTCTCAAGTTATATCACCACCGGATTCAGCTAATTCTGCATGATGTCAGCTGTTTGATGGTCGACCTTTTTTCCCACTAATCCATTGGAGTAATTCCATGAATAAAGCTGTTTTAATTGTTGATGACGAAGTGCATATCCGGGTGCTGATGGAACAAACCCTGGAGGATCTTGAAGACGAAGGCGTGGAGCTGTTGACGGCAACTAACGGCATGGACGCCTTAACCCTAATTCGTACCAAAAAGCCCAATTTGGTTTTTTTAGATGTGATGATGCCGAAACTGAATGGTTTTGAGGTTTGTCAGGCGGTGAAGGAAGATGCTGCGGTGCGCGATACCTACATCATCATGTTGACGGCTAAAGGGCAGGAATTTGATCAGCAACAGGGGCGTGAAGTGGGGGCTAACTTGTATATGACCAAGCCGTTTGACCCTGACGAAATCCTAGAAAAAGCTGCGGAAGTCTTAGCTATTGCCCTATAGAACGCCCTATAGAACCTTATATGAGTATCCAACCATCGTCATCTGCTAATTCTTCCCATGGCATCTTACCAGCCCAGGTCAGAAGCTGGTTGCGCAACCTGAAGGTAATTCAGAAAATTGGTTTGGGATACGCCTTGGTGGTCGGTATTGTTGTTGCTGGTACAGGCACGGGCATTAGTATTGCTCGGCGCTATGAGTTTAAGGCTTACCAGGGCAATGAAGATGCTATTGAGGAGATTTTAAGTCTACGGAATCTAGAGAAATCTCTGAATCGATTTATTGCCTATGAGCGTCAGCTGATTACCTGGCTTGAAAATCCAGACCAGTTTCTAATCAATTATGATCTTTATCGCTCGAGTGGTAGAGATTTTCAAAAAGATTGGTTAAATTTACAACAAAAATATGACGATGATATTGAAGGCGGTGTAGAAGAAACCGAAGATGAGCTGGAACTGTTGGATGAATTAGTTGAGAACTACGATGGTGTTGTTGAAACTAATTTAGAAGAGCTTGATCAATTTGTAAAAGGGATGGATCTGAGCGATCTACAGGATCGAGAACTCCTGGTAGCTCGTCAGGAATTTGTGGATTTAAATCGTCGTCCTGCTGCACTAGAGCTGGAAGAATTTGCACGAAATTTAGCAGCTCTGGCTGACTTCATTGAAGAAGATGAACTGAGGGAATCCAGGGAAATTGTTCAAGAATCTGCGCGGCTGCAAGCTCAGGTGATTACCATCAGTGTTATTCTATCGCTTATATTTGCTAGCCTATTGGCCTATCTCATCAGTCGTACCATCAGTCAACCATTGCGCGCGGTTGAAGAAACTGCCTTACAAGTCACACGGGATGAGAATTTTAACCTACGGGCGGGGGTGGTCAATCAGGATGAAATTGGCAGTTTAGCCCAGTCTCTAAATCAGCTCATTGAGTGGGTGGGTGCCTATACCCATGCCCTAAGAACGACTCAACAGGATTTAGAAACCAGAGCCCAAGAGCTAAATGCCATTATTGATACCCTGGGGGACGGGCTATTGGTTATTGATGCCGCAGGTCAGATTACCCGAGCTAACCCTGCCCTGAGAAAGATGTTTCGGTTAAATGGAACCCCCTTGCGTGGTCGACCGATGCAAGACGTGTTTGATCGGTCGATTACGGACCTGATTGTTCAGAACCAAGCAGCTCCAGACATAAATCTCAGTGTTGAAGTGAATTTGTTAGAAAAGCGAGTAGGACAAGCTCTGGTGACAGCGATCACGTCCAACCGAGAGACAACGGCAATTTCTGAGCCTGGAAAAGCTCATGGTTCTGTTATTTTAATTCGTGACATTACAACCGAGAAAGAAGTGGATCAAATGAAAACCGACTTTCTTTCGACGGTTTCCCATGAGCTAAGGACACCCCTGACCTCGGTCCTAGGCTTTGCTAAATTGATTCAAAAAAAGCTAGAAGACACCGTATTGCCTGCGGTGAGCGCTGAGACCAAGAAAACGAATCGAGCGGTACGCCAGGTGCGGGAAAATCTCGGCATCATCGTATCTGAGGGTGAGCGCTTAACCTCTTTGATTAATGATGTATTGGATATTTCTAAAATTGAAGCAGGCAAAATTGAATGGAATATGCAGCTGACATCTGTGGCTGAGATTCTAGATCAGGCAATTTCGGCCACGTCTGTTCTCTTTCAAGCCAGTGGTTTGGATCTGATTCGCGAGGTTGAACCAGGGTTGCCAGAGGTGATATGCGATCGCAATCGTTTGGTTCAGGTGCTCATTAACCTACTTTCTAACGCTATCAAATTTACGGGCAGTGGTTCCGTCACATGTCGTATTTATCAACAAGATGCTGAAATTGTTGTCAGTATTATTGATACAGGTATTGGTCTTTCCGAAGACGATCTCGAAAAAGTGTTTGAGAAGTTCACCCAGGTGGGTGAAGTCATGACTGACAAGCCTAAGGGTACCGGTCTGGGGCTACCGATTTGCAAACAAATTGTCGAACATCACGAAGGGCGAATTTGGGTTGAAAGCCAGCAGGGGCAAGGTAGTACTTTCTCCTTTACCTTGCCTGTGAATGCATCGCAGGAGAGTGAAGCAACTAGCGTCAATTTACAGTCCCTGGTACAGCGGCTTAAAGAAAACGTAGATCGAGCCGTTACTCCAACGGAAAAGTCTCAGAAAACAATTCTCGTGGTGGATGATGAACCCCATATTCGTCAACTGTTGCGCCAGGAGTTAGAAGCAGTTGGTTATCGGGTTAAAACGGCTAACGATGGTATGGATGGCCTCAATCAAGTTAAGGCAGAGCCACCGGATTTAATCATCCTTGATGTGATGATGCCCACCATCAACGGCTTTGACTTGGCCGCTGTGCTCAAGAACAACCCAGCTACCATGGGCATTCCCACCATTATTCTTTCTATTATTCAAGATCAACAGCGGGGCTATCGTCTTGGCATCGATCGCTATCTCACTAAACCGATCGATACAGAGGCGCTGCTTCGCGATATTAAAATTCTGTTAGACCAGGGCACGTCAAACCGTAAGGTGCTGGTGGTTGACATGGATGTTTCCACCACTAAAAATCTGACGGATGTGTTGCTATCTAGGGGGTATACCGTTACCGAAGCGACTACGGGTAAAGAAGGCATTGCAAAGGCTCTGGCACTTCAGCCTGACATGATCATTGTCGATTCAGCGATTTCCATTGAGCATGATCTCGTGAATACGCTGCGCTTTGATAATGGTCTAGAGACTATCTTTATTATCATGGTAGAAATGTCCCAGGTTACAGACACCTCGAATCCCACAGAACCCACGTAATCCCGTAGGGGCGAATAGTAGGGGCGAATAGTAGGAGCGCCTCTACAAAGGAAAACAATCTATTTGTCTCTCATTTCTTCTTGCCAAGAAACCACCACAGTTCTAACGCAAGCAATCCTAACCCCATGACAGTCACCCCAAATTTGACCACCAACGGCTGTTCAATCGCCTGAATACTGCCAACGTTTGCACTGGCCAGGGATGCTGTACTGGCAATCAAACCCAGACAAAATAAACCACTAAGCAAAAAAGATTTGAGTGTCATAGTCGTACCCCTTGCGGTCTAAACTTTCTCAGCCGTAGCGCATTGGTCACCACAGAGACCGAACTAAAGGCCATGGCAGCCCCAGCAATCATGGGGTTCAACAGCCAGCCAAAAATGGGATAGAGAATCCCAGCGGCCACCGGAATGCCTACCACGTTGTAGATAAAGGCAAAGAACAAATTTTGGCGAATATTGGCCATGGTGGCTTTACTGAGACGGATGGCCGTGACAATGCCGCTGAGGTCCCCTGAAATTAGGGTAATATCGCTGGCTGCGATCGCAATATCCGTCCCTGTCCCAATGGAAATTCCCACATCTGCCTGGGCCAGGGCAGGGGCATCATTAATACCATCGCCCACCATGGCGACCCGTTTCCCGGTAGCCTGCAGCTGTTGCACATGGGCGGCTTTTTGGTCGGGCCGCACGCTGGCAATATATCGGCGAATGCCCACATCCTGCGCAATGGCGGCAGCCGTTGCCGGGTTATCCCCCGTCAGCATCATCACTTCTAAACCCAGGCGCTGTAAATGCCGCACGACTTCTGCAGACGATGGTTTCAAGGCATCGGCAATGCCCAGTAGCGCTTCTGCTTTACCATCCACTGCAACCCATACGGTGGTTTTAGCAGCCGACTCCCAAGCCTGTCGTCGAGACTGTAGGTGCTCGGTATTAATCCCCAGGTCCTGCATCCAGCGTTCGGTACCAATTTGCACCCGCTGACCATGGACAGTCCCCTGGACACCGCTGCCCACAATGGCCTCAAACTCCTGGACCTCTGGTAGGTTATCGACACCCTGTGCCTGCCCATAGTTAACGATGGCTGCCGCTAAAGGATGCTCCGACTGATGCTCAACGGCGGCAGCTAGCTGGAGTAGCCTAATTTCATTGCGATTGGCCGTTCCCCTGACCGTCAGGTAGTCCGTCACCATGGGTTTGCCCTGGGTGAGGGTGCCGGTTTTATCCATAATAATCGTCTGTAGCCTGTGGGCCTGTTCCAAACTCTCGGCGTCCTTAATCAAAATGCCGTTTTCAGCCCCTTTACCGGTACCTACCATGATCGATGTGGGCGTGGCCAATCCTAAGGCACAGGGGCAGGCGATGATTAAGACGCCGACGGTGGTGAGTAGGGATAGGGTGGTGTTGCCCGTGAGATTGAACCACAGGGTGAAGGTGAGGAGTGCGATCGCAATAACAATCGGTACAAATAATCCAGTCACCTGGTCTGCCAGCTTTTGAATTGGAGCTTTTGACCCCTGGGCTGTCTGCACTAGCTGCACAATTTGGGCGAGGACTGTATCTTTGCCGACCCGTGCCGCACGAAAGCGAAAACTGCCCGTTTTATTAATGGTTGCGCCAATGACTTCGTCTCCAACCCGTTTTTGCACAGGCATCGGTTCACCCGTCACCATAGACTCGTCCACGGTGGATAGGCCTGACACCACATCCCCATCCACGGGTATTTTCTCACCGGGGCGCACCGCCACGATATCGCCCACAACAACATCCTCAACGGGGATATCCATTTCTTGGTCCTGACGGACAACCCTAGCTATATTGGGCTGCAGCCCCATCAGCTGACGAATCGCGTCCGACGTTTGTCCCCTGGCCCGATTTTCTAAATATCGCCCCAACAGTAGCAGCGCAATAATCACCACAGCGGCTTCATAATATACCGCAGGCTTTAGCCCTTGAGCAGTGAGCACATGGGGAAACAGGGTGACAAATAGGGAATAAACATAGGCAGTGCCCGTCCCTAGCGCTACCAAGGTGTTCATGTTGGCCGCTCGATGGGTCAACGCTTTCCATGCACCCACAAAAAATGGCTGACCGCACCAGAACAAAACCGGTGTTGATAACACCAACTGCAGCCAGGCATTGTGCAAAAACATCGGCCATCCAGGAATGTGAATGCCCAACATGGCAGGCATGGTGCCAAACATCAGCACAATACCAATCATGCCGCTGACCACCACTCGCAACAAACGCGCCCGTTGTTCTGCTTGCTGTTCGATACGATCAGCCTTCAGACTCATCTCCCTAACAGCCGCCGCCCCATAACCTGCATCAGCAACAGCTGCCTGAATAGCATCCAGGCTAGTACTACGCTCGTCATAGTCAACGCTAGCCTGTTGGCTAGCGAAATTGACCAGGGCCTTGTTCACCCCTGGTACTTGTTGAATAGCCGTTTCGATACTGTTGGCACAGGCCGCACAGCTCATACCTTTGAGCACTAAGGTTGCGGTAGTCATGATGGTCTCCTGGGGTCTACCCATGGAATAGGCTGGCAGCGGGTGGGGAAGCGAACACTGGGGGCAATGCAGTACTTAACAAACCGACATCCCATGCCCTCCCAGGACTACCGTGTATACATAAGTCGGAGAGTTGCTTACAGTTTCGAGCCCTCATCCCCCAACCCCTTGCTCCCTAAGGGAGAAGGGGGCCTGGCCTCAAAGTCTTTCGCCCCCAGGGAGAAGGATTTAGGATGAGGGCCAATTCAAGGCCTGGCCTACCTTTTGGGACATTATCTTCTAGATGTGTATACACGGCAGCCTCCCAGGAGGGAAGAAACCCCGACTTAGTAGGACTCGGTCTTAGTAGGACTCGGTGATGAAGATTTAGCCCCCTTATTTCTAAGCAGCTGGAGGATAACCTGCTTTTTCGAGGGCTTCTCGTACAGAGGTTTCCGCCGCTTCTGTTTCGATATCTACCTGCTTGGTTTTAGGATCGGCAGTGACAGCGGCATTGCTATCTAATGCTTGTACAGCATTTGTGATGTTTTTTGCGCAGACATCACAGGCCATGTTGGGAACCGTTAACTGAAGTGCCATGATCTTGATTCTGATGGATTAGCCTTAGTCTAAACCCTCTAGTTAACTAGAGAGTCTAGGGGGGGCTTTATTTACTTATATAACTTAATGGGCATATCGTGATGGGCGTTTATCTCTGCCTCTGCCAGGATTCGATACAGAATAACCCATTGCCCTCTTGCTATCACACCAAGGGACTTTTAGGCAATAGGGATGTCTTACAAGACAAGGCAGCAGCTGTATGCATCATCCAATTCTATTTGGTTTTTAATGATATTGATTACTATCAACACTCATCAATAATGAAATTATCCTTCATATGGCCTTTGAATGATTTCTTTGTATTTAAGGCCTAAATATTAATGAATATTTTTCCATGATCTACTTTTATTCACACCAGGTTATTGACAAAACCTAGTGCTATTGACATTTTGTCGCATCATAAGTGATCTCTATATTGCCAGTATTGGCAAGAAATCTTTGAACCTTAGGGTGCATTAGCATGAGTCATTCATCTATTAATCAACCGATAAGTCCCTATCAATTTGGTCTAGAACATGAAGTTGCTTTTTGGGATCAGCGAACACATCAATTTGCTGATTTTTCCAATACTTCATTTCAGCGATTTGAGCAGTTGGTAGAACAGTTGCCCACCTATGAGTCCGACTATCCTCAACTGCGAATTGGGGATGCAGGAATAAAGCGTAAACGTTGGTACATCGAAGGCTATGAGAGATTTTCTGAAACAGGTGAACTTGTTGATTGTATGCCAAAAGGAATTGAAATTCGTACCACACTTCAGCCAACAATCGCTGGAGCAGTTCAAGAACTAAAAGAGAGTTTTATCCAGCTGTGGGACGTAGCTCGTCCCACGGGGTTAATTCCTGTTTTAACCAGCTTTAACCCGGTGCAAACAACATTTACGCCAAAGCCACCCCTTAACAACTATGAGACTAGCCGACGGGAGGCGTCACCAGAAAAACAGACGGCGCATATTCCCATGTTGACCTATGGTCCAGATCTTAATTTTTCGATTCGTGGTCTTTCTACTGCTAGCTTGATCCAAGCCGGTAAAAAACTAACTTACTATAGTCCTGCTATGGTGCCGTTTAGTTTTAGTTCACCATTCTATGGGCAACAACTATGGTCGGGCCTATCGGTGCGGACCCATAGACGCACAGGGCTACGACCGGCTGCGATGGTGTTTGTCGAAAAACCTACAGACTTGATCGCCAGTTCACCCTCCCTAACAAAAATTGCTCGTCTGCCAGCAGAAATAGGACGCATTGAGTTTAAAGCCTGCGATAGCTGTGGTGACTTTGAGCTTTATGGTAGTCTCCTGGCTTTAATGAAAGGGATTGTCTTAGATACAACATTATCTGGTTCAGCCTTAGTACCCGATGCAGAGAAGCATCAACGGGCTGCGATCTATGGTTTCCAAGATGTTGAGATCTATGAACATGCGATCGCACTTTTAACAGCTGCTGAACAATCTCTGGGGGAAAGCCATGAGAGAAAATTATTACAGCCTCTATGGAATTTTGTTCATGCAAAGCAAACACCTGCCCAAGCTATGGTGGAGCAATGGCAAGCCAAAGCGAGCTTAGCAGAGGTACTGAGGTCTGGCTACATCAAGGAGTACACGGTCCCAGTAACCCATCAGCTAGCGCCTCAGCTCTAATACAGCCTCTAATACAGCCAGTAGTAAACTGTTCAGATGTTGTCGATATTCCGGAGGATCTAATCTGGAAATATTGATGTAGAGCCATCTGATCTAGATCGATTGATTTCCCTAAATCATAAGTGGCTGGAGCATTGATTTTCTAAAGCGGACAAAGATGTTGATGGATAGTCTGAAACATCTTTGTCTAGCGTATGTTGCAATAACAGCTCATCGTTGAGATGCATACAGTCTGGTGGTGTAAATGAGTGATGATCAAAGGCATTTTCAATGCGTGGGGCAAACACTATATATAGTTTCACTTTATAAACCTCTCTCCCCTTAATAGTTCAAAACATATACCTTGAGCTATTTATTATTTTCAAGAGAAGTGCTTTTAACTCAAGTCCATCCAAGTAATTCAAACATAAACTCTAATATCCGCTAAATTTTACTTTTTTTGATTCCAGAAGCAGTTTTCTGCCCTGTAAACGATCTTCTTCATCAAATACTCACAATCTTTTCATTAGAGGTGGCTGCCATATTGCCCCTATCCGAGATACCTTATGTGAAGTGTGTTCTGATAGTCATACAACAAAGCATTAAAGGTGCTTTGAAAACTTGAATACAAACCTAAATCATTGGCAACATATCGATCTTCATCTTCCAACAACGTGTTACCTCTAACCCGAGGTAAGGGAAGTTTTGCAATGCGCTTCCCTTTAGTTTGAAGTAACTTAGAGCACCTAAACAGGAACTCTCAAAGTTCGTAGTTTCACTAAACATACCCCTGTTGTAGGTAACAATTTTAACGATCAAAATCTTGTGATCGTGAGAAACCTCACGGTCGCAGAGATTGGTGATGTCGTAGTAAACGTTTTTGCTGGCTTCAGAAAATCATGAGATCTAATTCACTTCATTATGAACAACAACGATCGTACGTTACGTTCCGCAGCCAAAAAACAAAATATGGTGATCGGAACTGCTGTTCAAGCTCGTCGCCTGAAAAGTGATAGCCGCTACCGAGAAACTATTGCGAAGGAGTTTAACAGCATCACGGCTGAGTATGAAATGAAGTTCAGGTTCCTACAACCTGAGCGAGGTCGCTTTGACTTTAGTCAGTCTGATGCACTAGTGAACTTTGCTAGCAAAAATAATATGGATTTAAGGGGGCATACCCTCGTTTGGCACAAAGAAATTCCAAAATGGATAGAGAATGGGAACTGGAGCCGCCGAGAGCTGCTGGGTATCCTCGAAAACCACATCAAAACAGTTGTGGGACGGTATAAAGGGGAGATACCTGTATGGGATGTTGTTAATGAGGCTGTTAACGAAGACGGAACACTTCGAAATTCATTCTGGCTCAAGGAGATTGGCCCTGAGTACATTGAACTTGCCTTTAAATGGGCCCATGAGGCTGACCCCAATGCCACACTTATCTACAACGATTATAGAAATTCTGAAGTCAACAGAAAATCTAACGGTATTTATCGGTTGGTATCAGACCTGAAGGCAGACGGTGTACCCATTGATGGTGTTGGCTTCCAGATGCATATGCCAGAGGAAGATCCTCGTAATTTTAAGAGTGTTGCCGACAACATGCGCCGCCTTGGTGCCCTTGGCCTGGAAGTTCAGGTCACAGAAGCTGACGTGCGCATTAGAAAACCAGCTTCTCAGGCAGAAGTACGCAATCAAGCGGCGATCTATGAACAGATTGTTGAAACTTGTTTAGAAGCAGACAATTGTAGTTCAGTGACTCTCTGGGGATTCACGGATCGCTATTCATGGATACCTGGTTTCTTCAAGGGCTTTGGAGATGCCCATATTTTCGATGAAAATTACAAGCCTAAACTTGCTTATGAGGGTCTTTTAGATGGGTTTCAGAGTGACTCATCCCCCAATCAACCACCCGCTAAAGTGGCTCCAACCATTCAAACTCCTTCGGCAGTGACAATCTCTGAAAATGGGACTGCGGTACTCAATATCAATAGTACTGATGATGTAGACAGTGAAGAGGATGGGCTCACCTACCGTCTGAGCGGTGGAGCAGATGCTGCTTTGTTCTCCATCGATAAGAACGGTGTGTTGAACTTTAAGGCAGCACCTGATTTTGAAAAGCCTGGTGATGCTAACGGTGACAACATCTATAAGGTTAAGGTTGCCGTCACTGACTCTGATTCTTTAACTGCAACTCAAAATCTCAGCGTCACAATTAAAGATGTTAACGAATCCAGCGAACCCAATGAACCGGACAATCCGAGCGAACCCAGCAAAGTGGCTCCAACCATCAAAACATCTTCTTCAGTAACCATTGCTGAGAATAAAACTGCGGTACTCAATATCAATAGTACTGATGATGTAGACAGTGAGGGAGATGGGCTCACCTACCGTCTGAGCGGTGGAGCAGATGCTGCTTTGTTCTCCATTGATAAGAACGGTGTGTTGAATTTTAAGGCAGCACCTGATTTTGAAAAGCCTGGTGATGCTAACGGTGACAACATCTATAAGGTTAAGGTTACCGTCACTGACTCTGATGCCTTAACTGCAACTCAAAATCTCAGCGTGACCGTATCTGATATCGCGGATACACCCTCAAATCCTGATACACCTGATCCTGGTAACCCCGGTGGTGGTAACAGTACCCTTCTTGATCTGGGTAATGGCAACAACAAAATTAAGCTCAGACGTGGCAACCATACCATTCTCGCTGGGGCAGGCCATGACAAAATTGGTCTAGGCACAGGGATCGATACTGTTGATGCGGGTGATGGCAATAACTTTATTTACATGACCAAGCATAATGGGAGGTCCGATGGGTCTAAAGACATTCTCACGGGTTCAGGCGATGACCGGGTGAAAGCAGGGTCCGGTGACGACCGCCTGAACTTGGGTACGGCTAAAAAATACGATATTGCCTTTGGTCGAGGCGGCAGCGACACATTTGTGTTGAACGAAGGTCGCGGTTATTTGATCATCCGAGACTTTGAACAAGGTATCGATAAGATCGAAATCGGTAGCCTGAGCTTTGATGATCTGAACCAGTCGACTAGAAATGGTAAAACCTGGCTGTCGGCAGGTAATGATACCTTGGCTAGCCTAACCTCTTTCACAGGAAGTTTGACAGCTGAAGATTTCACGACTGTAGGCTAGAAATTTAGTCTCTATCAGCTTTTGGAGAATCTTTCTGTTTCAAAGAGAGCTGATTAAAGTTCACACAGTGGCCTGAAGCTATGAGACTTCAGGCCACTGCACAGTGCACTTATATTTCAAACGCAACGGTATTGTGAATAGATGCTACCATTTGGCTTCGATATCTAAATGGCAATTTGTGTCTATTGGACTGAGTTGTATGTATCGCCGTCAATTTCTTAGCTGTATGGCCATTGCCGCTAGCGCGCCATTGTTTTCGCAATGTGCCCGTGCTCCACGTCGTGTCACGAGTCAGGATGGGGTGTTAGAGCTATCGTTAACAGCCCAAGCTCAAACACAGGTCATCGCAGATGAGCGTACCCATTTATTGGCCTACAATGGTCAACTGCCTGGCCCTATGATTGAAGTACGGGCTGGGGATACGGTGCGTTTGACCTTAGTCAACCAGCTAGATAGACCCACCAATCTCCATTATCACGGCCTACACATCTCACCTGAGATTGATAATGTGTTTCGAGAGGTGGCCCCTGGTGAGCGCTACACCTATGAATTTCAAATCCCATCTAACCATCCGGCTGTTACAGCTTGGTATCATCCTCACTACCATCTGGATGTGGCGCGACAAGTATTTGGCGGCTTAGCAGGTCCGTTGATTGTTCGCGGAGACCTGGATGAGGTTCCTGAGCTACAGCAGGCGGATGAGACTGTGCTGGTACTACAGGATTTTGAGCCTACACTGCAGCCATTGGAACTCCATGCTCTGGGCAAAAAGTGGGGGCGTGAGGGTTCATGGTTGTTAGCCAATGGTCAGCATAATCCTACGGTGACCATACCTCAAAATGGATTGCTGCGACTACGGTTGATCAATGCGTCAGCCTCTCGGATTTATCAGCTGCAACTGCAAAATCATCCCTGGTTTTTGATCGCGACGGATCGAGGCGCGATCGCAACTCCCACCGCAATTGAGATCCTACGACTCTCCCCCGGTGAACGTGCCGAACTCCTCATACCGGGTCAACAAGAACCCGGAGACTATCAGCTCATTAGCCTCCCTGATGATCGCGGTATTGGCGCTGTGGTGGAGGCACTGGGGGACTCTGTTGAATACATGCCAGGTGTGGTTCAGCCTACCCAAACCACTCTTGCCACCCTGCGTTATCAGCCCAGCGACTACGCTGAGCCGCTACCGCTACCTCAGAACTTAATTCCCGTTGAGGCCTTGTCTACACCGGTTACCACACGAGAATTTGTGTTGAACCATGGGATCGGTGATAGCTCCAGTGGTTTTATTATCAATAACAAATCCTTCGATATGAGTCGGGTGGATACCCAGGTTCGTCTAAATCAGATAGAAGATTGGAAACTTATTAACCAGGCCAGTATTGATCATCCGTTTCATTTACACACTAACCGTTTTCAGGTGATTGAACGCGATGGCCAGCCTGAACCGCTGCTCGCGTGGAAAGATACCGTGAGTCTTCAAGGGTATGAGACAGTTGTTATCCGTGTTCGGTTTGAAGACTTTGTGGGGCGCACAGTCTATCACTGCCATATTCTGGATCATGAAGATCAGGGCATGATGGGCATTGTGGAAATCTCCTAAATAGAAAAATCTACCCTACCCTGAAAAAGAGCAATTATTTGCTAAGGATAGTACACCGCAGTTGGGATCGTTGGCCATGGTAAATCACAGACGTTTTGCAGTTATTTTAGGGACAACCTTAGCGGTAACATCAGTCTATCAAGGCCTGGCGATGCAGCCCGCTCACGCAGTGCAGCCTGTTCACGCAGTGCCGCTGCTGGCAACAACTAATGCTGACGAATTGTTGGAACGGGGTCAGCAACAGGCGGAGCAAGGACAGTTAGCGGCTGCGATCGCAACCTATACCCAACTGATTGAAACCGACGCTGATAATGCTGAAGCCTATCTGCAACGGGGCATTGCTTACCATGATGTCGGCGACATTAACCAGGCCATTGATGATTTTTCAGCAGCTCTGCGACTCCGTAGCAATCACCCAGAAACCTTCTACCATCGAGGTGAAGCCTATCTGCATACGTCCAATGTGAATGCAGCCATTGCGGACTTGACCCAGGCCATTGAGCTAGACCCAGAGTTTACCCAAGCCTATATGGATCGCGGTACGGTTTTAGCTGAACTTGGACAGTTTTCCCTCGCCCTGACTGATTTCCAGCAAGCGGTTGCCCTGGAGCCGGATAATGCTGATGCCTATTACAATCGCGCCCAGGTTTACATTGGCCTCAGGGATGCACAGACAGCCCTGGCTGATTTTGATACGGCCATCCGTTTAGATCCTGAGCTGGCAGAAGCCTATGGTACCCGTGGTTTGTTAAACCACCACCTTGGTAACTCTCAACAGGCCATGGCCGATCTACAACAGGCGGCGACTCTATTTCAAAATCGGGGAGACCAGGAAAGCTATCAGAGGACTCTGGGTTTCATGGATCAGGTGCAGCGGCAGATGGACGCCCAACCTTAGCCAAGTAAACCAAGAATAGTTGAACAGGCTTTCAGGTGGTAATGATTCTCAGTATCATAGCAGTATGATGCTGAGGGTTACCCTTTACATGCCTGCTTCAAGTCGAAAAAATAACGGAACGACAGCTGATGCTCCTGGCTGTGACCAGTCTCTTGTGCATTTAGAGAGTGTGCGTCAGGTGCAGCCGGAGGTGCTGGCAACGGAAAAGGCCCAGCGGATGGCAGAGTTTTTTACTGTGTTGTCCGATCCCCATCGCTTAAAACTGCTGTCAGCTCTGGCTCAGCAGGAGCTATGTGTGTGTGATTTAGCGGCAACGGTGAAAATGGGGGAATCGGCAGTCTCTCATCAGCTGCGAGTGTTAAAGTCTCATCGGTTGGTTAAGTATCGTCGCCAGGGACGTAATGTTTTTTATAGTTTGGCGGATGGACATGTTACCGCGCTTTATCAGGAAGTTGCTGACCATTTAGATGAGTAACGGGGGGAGATAGACGTTAGAGGCCAGAGGCCAGGCGTCAGATTTATTTTTATTGTGTAATATATGAATATTCGTTCAGATATTCAGGGTTCTTGGGTGACTACTATGGCGGGATCTCATTCCCATGGGTGTTGTGGCCATGGCCACGATCATGATTTAAAGGAGTTCAATGTGCGTCAGGCATTGATGCCTATTGTGGCTGCGGCCATTCTTTTTTTGATTGGTTTTGTTTTTTATCAGCCACTTCACAATACGCCATTTGCGATCGCAGAATATGCGGTGCTGCTGCCAGCTTATTTCATCAGTGGTAGGCAGGTGCTGACTACGGCAGGGCGCAATATTCTCAAAGGGCGGGTTTTTGATGAGAACTTTTTAATGGCGATTGCGACATTGGGTGCGATCGCCATCCATGAGGTGCCAGAAGCGGTAGCGGTGATGCTATTCTTCCAGGTGGGGGAGCTGTTTCAGGATTATTCTGTGGGGCGCTCCCGCCGCTCAATCAAGGCTCTACTAGAAGTGCGGCCAGACATCGCTAATCTCAAGGTTGATGGTGTTATTCGTGCCGTTTCCCCTGAGATTGTTAATGTGGGCGACATTATTGTCGTACGTCCTGGCGAGAAAGTGCCGTTGGATGGAGATGTCTTAGGGGGTACATCTCTAGTGGATACCTCGGCCCTGACTGGAGAGTCCGTGCCCCGAACCATTACGGTTGGTCAACCAGTTTTGGGGGGCATGATGAACCAGTCTGGTGTTTTGACGGTGAAGGTGACAAAACGCTTTGGGGAGTCATCGATCGCTAAAATTTTGGACCTGGTGGAAAATGCCAGTAGTAAAAAGGCGGATACTGAAAAGTTTATTACCCGCTTTGCCCGCTATTACACCCCTGCGGTAGTGTTTCTGTCGTTGGCCGTGGCGATCCTGCCACCTCTGTTTATGGCAGGGGCAACCCAGGCGGTTTGGACCTATCGCGCCCTGGTGTTGCTGGTGATCTCTTGTCCCTGTGGTCTAGTGATCAGTATTCCGTTAGGGTACTTTGGAGGTGTGGGTGGAGCTGCTAAACGCGGCATTTTGGTAAAGGGCTCAAAGTTTCTGGATGCCCTGGCCCAGGTAAAGACAGTTGTTTTTGATAAAACGGGTACCCTGACCCAGGGAAATTTTCGGGTGACTGATGTGGTTACCCATAATGGTTGGAGTAAGCAGCAGTTACTAGAACTGGCTGCCCAGGCGGAATCTCAATCCAATCATCCGGTGGCACAATCCATTCGACAGGCCTATGGTCAATCGATTGATGTTACCGATATTCAAGACTATGAAGAAATCTCGGGCCATGGTATTCGTGCCAAGGTGAAAGGCAGTACGATATTAGCGGGTAACGATCGCCTGCTGCATCGAGAACAGATTGCCCATGATGTTTGTGTTGTTGATGGGACTGTGGCCCATGTGGCCGTCGATGGTGAGTACAGTGGACGCATCATAATTGCGGATGAGCTGAAGGAGGATGCCGTTGAAGCAATTCGGTTGCTCCATTGCCAAGGGTTAGAAACGGCCATGCTGACAGGGGACAGTCAATCTGTTGCCGATAGCATTGCTCACACGCTAGGTCTGGATCAATATCACGCAAAGCTGTTGCCTGAAGATAAGGTGGATGCCCTAGAAGAGTTTTTACATCGTGCAAATCAGACAAAAGGCAAAGTGGCTTTTGTGGGCGATGGCATTAACGATGCCCCCGTGATTGCTAGAGCTGATGTGGGCATGGCCATGGGCGGTCTAGGTTCCGATGCTGCCATTGAAACCGCCGATGTCGTGATCATGACCGACGCCCCCTCGAAGGTGGCGGAGGCCATTCAAATTGCTCAAAAAACCCTGCGGATTGTTTGGCAAAACATCACGTTAGCAATGGTGATAAAACTTTTCTTTATTGCCCTCGGAGCCATGGGGGTGGCCACCCTGTGGGAAGCAGTATTCGCCGATGTTGGAGTGGCCCTGCTCGCTATCTTAAATGCTGGACGAGTGTTGAAAAGTTAAATTTTTAACCACCAGCAGCCACCATGGCCACCATGATGGGAATTATGGAAATTTCCTAGGATAGAGACATCTACCAGTACACGTGAAATGAACTATGGAGATGCCATTGGGCCTCAAGCAATTGTTGTCTTATCAGTCAGCCTGGTTAAGGGGAGATATATTGGCTGGGCTAACGGTGGCGGCCTATTTAATTCCCCAATGTATGGCCTATGGTGAATTGGCTGGAGTTCAACCTGTGGCTGGGCTATGGGCGATTCTGCCTGCCATGGTGATTTACACCTTGTTGGGGTCATCGCCACAGTTATCGGTCGGCCCAGAATCCACAACCGCTGTGATGACAGCGGTTGCCATTGCTCCTTTGGCAACGCCCGGCGGTAGCGACTATGCTATCCTGGCCGCTTTACTAGCCCTGCTAGTGGGGGGGATATATATTCTGGGCTATCTGACACGACTGGGGTTTCTTGCTGATTTACTGTCTAAACCTATTTTGATTGGCTATATGGCCGGTGTGGCCGTGATTATGATGGCGGGGCAGCTGAGCAAAGTGAGCGGTGTTCCCACTGATGCAGACACTGTTTTGGGAGAGATTCAGGCGTTTGTCACCCATCTCAGTCAGTACCATGGTCCCACATTGATTTTGTCCCTTGCCGTTTTAGTCTTTTTATTTGTTGTGCAGGCGCGATGGCCCAATGCACCAGGGCCCTTATTGGCGGTGTTGCTAGCAACAGTGGCTGTGAATGTATTGCGGCTTGACCAGCTTGGGGTGGCTGTAGTGGGCAATATTCCAGCGGGGTTGCCCCAGCTAAACATTCCCAACCTGTCGATGAATGAGGTGACACCCCTAATGGCGGCAGCTATCGGTATTGCTGTGGTCGGCTATTCCGACAATGTGCTCACTGCCCGGGCCTTTGCCACCCGTAATGGCTATAAAATTGACGCTAACCAAGAACTACTTGCCTTAGGAGCTGTCAATATTGGAGCCGGTCTCATGCAGGGATTTCCCATTAGCAGCAGCGGCAGTCGCACCGTGCTGGGCAATGCTCTTGGTAACAAAACCCAGCTCTTTTCCCTGGTGGCGATGGTGACCGTGGTTGGGGTGTTGTTATTTATGCGACCAGTGTTGTCGCTATTTCCCCAGGCCGCCCTCGGGGCCTTGGTGATTTATGCGGCTACTCGACTCATTGAGATGTCAGAATTTGTTAGACTGCTGCGCTTTAGGAGCACTGAATTTGCCCTGGCTGTAATTACCACCCTGGGGGTGCTGGCAACGGATCTGTTGGTGGGAATTGCGATCGCAATCAGTCTTTCTGTCGTTGATCTTTTTGCCCGTGTCGCCCGACCCCATGATGCTGTTTTGGGTCAAGTGCTGGGCCTGGCAGGCTGGCATGACATTGACGATTGGGACGATGCGACAACGATTCCAGGATTGGTCATCTATCGTTATGATGCCCCCATTTGTTTTGCCAATGTTGAGAATTTTAAACGACGAGCGATGGCGGCGATTGAAGCTGAACAAGAACGGGTGGAGTGGTTTGTGCTGAATACAGAAGCCATTGCCGAAATCGATATCACTGCCGCCGATATGCTGGTAGAGCTTCACCAAGAGTTATGTAACCAGGGGATTGTCTTTGCCCTGGCGCGGGTAAAACAAGATTTGTATAGTCAGCTCAAACGTTCTGGACTGCGAGATCTCATTGGTAATGAACGCATCTACCCGACGCTCAAAACAGCGATTCGTGGGTTTGAAGACCGATATCGATTTAAATAAGAGATTTAAGCATAAACCGAGCCAACTATTTATAAATCTCTATTCTTGAAACCAAACGTTACTCCATTGTTAGACTGATACTTCAATTACAGTCCCATTTACCGAAAAATAGGATAATTTTAGGATTCGTTGACAAACGGGTTCTACCATGGCAACAGTACAGCCTCCTCGGCACAAGCATATTGTTCTAACGTCTCATCCTGGCAATTTTGGCCAAGATTCCATCGAGATTAAATGGGGTGAGGCAGACCCAAATGAGCGCGGTCCCATCATTGCCACCCTGGGCAACCGCGCCCATCGAAATGTGATTGGCACCCATTCCGGTGGCTATGCCGTATATCGAGCATTAGCCGTTGCCAGTGGTAGTTTAGAGCGGGATCACCGTGCTGATTTAACCAATACGGCCCCAACAGTGTCCATTGGTCCCCATGCCAGTTGGACCGTGCCGGACAAAATTATTTCCCTCGATCCGTTTGGTGCATTGGATCAGGAGCTGTTTTCGGACCTCAGAGCAGAAGGCTACGACATTCGCCCATCCATTGCCATTACGAAGGCCCACATCAATATTCCAGAACTGCAAGAGGCCGTTAACCAGGGCCGTATTCACGTTGATGGCAAAATTCTGAAAGACGGTGGTGAGCTACTGGTTACGAAGGCGGCCATCGAACCGGCGTGGCATCTACCAGGCATTGCTAAGCGGTTTAGCGTGAAGGAAAGTGACCTGCGTCGCACCCTATTTGAGCAGACCGGTGGTATGTTTCCAGAGCTGGTGACCCGCCCGGACCTGCAGGTATTCTTACCCCCCATTGGCGGACACACGGTTTACATTCTGGGCGATCTTGAGGCCATTACTGATCCAGACCGTCCCTTAGCTGTGCGCATCCATGACGAGTGCAATGGTTCAGACGTTTTTGGCTCAGATATTTGCACCTGCCGTCCCTACCTGGTGCATGGCATTGAGGTAGCCCTCGAAACAGCCCAAGCTGGGGGAGCTGGTGTGATTATCTATGCCCGTAAAGAAGGTCGGGCCCTGGGTGAAGTGACCAAGTTTCTGGTTTACAACGCCCGCAAGCGTCAGGAAGGCGGCGATCGTGCGGATACGTACTTCACCCGTACCGAATGTGTGGCTGGGGTGCAGGATATGCGTTTTCAAGAACTGATGCCCGATGTGATGCATTGGCTGGGTATTACCCGGATTGATCAGTTTGTCTCCATGAGCAACCTTAAATACGACGCGGTTACCCAATCTGGAATTGAAATTGTCGAACGCATTTCCATTCCGGAAGGCCTGATTCCAGCCGATGCCCAAGTGGAAATGAAAGCGAAAAAAGCAGCTGGATACTACACCGAGGGTGACGTGCCTGATGAGACCGTTCTCACTCAAACCATTGGTCGCCAGTATGAGGATGCCTAATGACCCCTGAAGAACAGGCGGCAATTGCCTATTTGAGAAAGCCCCAGGCAATTCGCGATCGCACCCACCAACTATTTGATCTTTGCCAGGCCGATCAGCTTGACCATTTCGCTTGCGATCTCTCCAAGTTAGGAGTCGTAGCGCAGTATGTTGTCGAGACGACCCAGCAGCTATACCCTGATTTTGACGTACCGTTTCACAGCCGCTGGCGTCACTTTGGTCCACGGCTGAGCCCGTTACTAGTTCCCCGCCCCGCCCCAGGGGAACTGCCGCCTCAAACGGCACCAACAGCCAAGATAGAGGCCGCTAGATCACAGCTAGACCTGGCCATTATTAGCGTGCTTCTAGATGCCGGTGCGGGCAGTCAGTGGCAGTATCAGGATTTTGCGACAAATCAAACCTTAGGACGTTCAGAAGGGTTAGCGGTTGCCAGCCTGCGTGCATTTGAGCAGGGATTTTTCTCCACTGAGCCAACGCTGCTAAATCAGGTAGATGCAGCAGCGTTGCAGTATCTAACGGAAGCAGATTTAGCCCAGGCTTTTCAGGTGAGCGAAGAGAACCCTTTGGTGGGGCTGCCCGGTCGACTGAGGTTGCTGCAACAATTAGGCGCTGCTTTGGCAACTCAACCGGAGCGGTTTGGGGCCAACCCAGCTAGGCCTGGCAATTTACTAAACTATTTGACTGAGCGCTATGGTCAAACTCTCGACGCGGGTATTTTGCTCACTGAAGTGATCGAAAGCTTTGGCTCAATTTGGCCCGGTCGAGTCGCTTTGGCAGATACCAACTTGGGGGATGTGTGGTCTCACCCCGCATTTACTGACCAAGGTCCTGGAACAACCTTGGTGCCGTTTCATAAGCTCTCCCAGTGGTTGACCTATTCTTTAGTAGAGCCGTTAACCGCAGCAGGGATAACCATCAGCAACTTAGATGCACTGACGGGGTTAGCCGAGTATCGCAATGGTGGTCTGTGTGTAGATTTAGGGCTACTGGTGCCTAAACATTCTGAGGTTATGGGTCAACCCCACCTGCCGGGCTCACCCGTTGTGGTTGAATGGCGAGCTTTAACGGTGGTGATGCTGGACAAGATTGGTGACTGTGTTCGCCAGTTGCTTAACAAATCTTCTGAAGAATTGCCGTTAATCAAAGTGCTAGAGGGTGGCACCTGGGCCGCTGGACGACGTATTGCCAAACAACTACGACCGACAGGTGTGCCGCCCATTGCAATTCAAAGCGATGGCACTGTCTTTTAGGGGTATTCTTAATTCTTCTCAGGGTGGTCCCTGTCCACCCTCCGTTGTGGCTTCTATGGGATTACCTAATGGAAAAATTGGTAACGCAAATTGAACATCCCCTGATTCAGCATAAACTGACTCTGATGCGTCAGAAAGATACGAGTACGGCTAAGTTTCGACAGTTGTTAGAAGAGATTAGTCTGTTGTTGGCCTACGAGGTAACCCGTGGGCTGCCCCTGGAGCAGGTGCCCATCGAAACACCCTTTGCCACCATGAAAGCCCCCATGCTGACGGGTAAGAAACTGGTGTTAATTTCCATCATGCGGGCTGGCCAGGGAATTTTAGACGGGATGCTCAAGCTTATTCCCTCGGCACGGGTGGGCCACATTGGTCTCTATCGCGACCCTAGAATGCTGATGCCAGTGGAATATTACTTTAAGGTGCCCAGGGATGTCAGTGAGCGGGATATGCTGATTGTTGACCCCATGATTGCGACGGGTAATACTGCGATCGCAGCCGTCCACCGCCTCAAAGAAACCCAACCTCAGTCCATCAAGTTTGTCTGTCTTCTCGCCGCACCAGAGGGCATCAAAAGCTTCCATGAGGAACATCCCGACGTGCCCATTTTCACCGCCGCCATTGACGACAAACTTGATGAGCATGGTTACATCCTGCCAGGCCTAGGAGATGCTGGAGATCGAATGTTTGGGACTCAGTAAACGGTGTCAGAGAACGATTCACATTTAAAGTTCTAGGGTTTAGCTTCCATGAAACAACTGAAAAATTACATTGCCGGTACCTGGCAACAATCTAAAACCACTGACTACCTTGAGGTGATCAACCCTGCCACCAATGTTCTCCTTGCAGAGGTCCCTCTATCCCTGGCTAATGAACTCGACCAGGCTGCAACAGCTGCCAGCGAAGCTTTTTCCTCCTGGCGACGCATTCCACCCACCTCACGAATTCAGTATCTGTTTAAACTCAAAACTCTTTTAGAAGAACACCGCGAAGATCTTGCCAAAACTATCACAGAAGAATGTGGCAAAACCCTCAAAGAATCCCAGGGAGAACTACAGCGAGCCATTGAAAATGTTGAAGTGGCCTGTGGTATCCCCACCCTCATGCAGGGCTACAACTCAGAAGATATTGCCCGTGGCATTGACGAGAGTATGATTCGTCAGCCCCTGGGTGTGGTGGGTGTCATCGCCCCGTTTAATTTTCCAGCCATGATTCCATTTTGGTTTTTTCCCTATGCCATTGCCTGCGGTAACACCTGCATCATTAAACCCTCTGAAAAGGTGCCCCAGACCATGGAAAAAATCATGGACCTGGTTGACCAGACAGGATTACCAGCAGGGGTGATGAATGTGGTCAATGGTAGTAAGACGGTGGTGGATGCTCTGTTAGACCACCCCACAGTCAAGGCCATTAGCTTTGTGGGATCGAGTCCCGTAGCCAAGTATATCTATCGCCGAGCAGCGGAGAACGGCAAGCGGGTACAGTGCCAGGGTGGGGCAAAAAATCCGGTGGTGATTTTGCCCGATGCCGATTTAGAAATGACGACGCGGATTGTGGCAGATAGTGCCTTTGGCTGTGCGGGACAGCGGTGTTTGGCGGCATCCTTGGCGATTACTGTGGGTTCGGTAAAAGCTGATTTTACGGATGCCATTGTTGAGGCAGCCCAGCAGCGTGTAGTAGGCAATGGCCTGGATGATGGCGTGCAGATGGGGGCGGTCATCAATCAGGGCAGTTGCGATCGCATTCAATCCCTAACCCAAACAGGCATTGATGAAGGCGGTAAACTCCTAGTTGATGGTCGTAATCCAAAAATTCCTGGCTACGAGGAGGGCAGCTTTGTTCGCCCCACTCTGCTGCAAGATATTCCCCTGCAAGGTGAAGTTGCTACCACGGAGATTTTTGGTCCAGTGCTAGGCATGCTCCATGCCGATACCCTGGATGATGCCATTGCCTTAGTAAACCAAAGCCGCTGGGGCAACATGGCCTGTCTGTTTACCAACTCCGGGGCAGCGGCTCGTAAGTTTCGCTATGAGGCAGAGGCCGGCAACGTTGGCATCAACATCGGTGTGGCTGCACCCATGGCATTTTTTCCATTCAGTGGCTGGAAAGAGAGTTTCTACGGAGATCTCCATGGCCAGAGTCAACATGCTGTAGAGTTCTTCACCCAAACAAAAGTTGTTGTTGAACGCTGGCCTAAAGAATGGTCACGTCAGTTTTAACAGCCTATTTTCTGAGGATAGCCATCATAGGAAATCCTGGTTGATAGTGTCCCGAATCGAAGGGCATTCACAAAGGATTCCCCTACAGAATTGCCCATTGAGCTCTTGACTCCTCACTGGGGCAAGATCCCTCGATTTAAGTTAATCTCTGATGGTGTAAACGGAGGGTTTAAATCAGATTTTAAGCTTTGTGTTGTCTAATTTTCGATAGTGTACCTTCGCTAAATATCTAATGGATCCTAATCAAGATACAGGCGCAAATCAGGCAGATATTAACGATACCCTCAATAGCATCTTGAGCCAGGCCATGAGTCTCAAGCAAGATATCGACGAAAATCAGCCAGATGATAATGCGACTACCATCAACAATATCTTGCTACGTACAGCCTATGAACAAATTCCGGCTAAAACGGCTGATGCGATTCCAGGGCTGGAGATATTTGAAGACAACGATAATCCGGGTAGCTGGTTTTGGGAATGGGAGTGGGGTGAATGTCAGGATGGCCCCCATGAAAATGAGCTAGAAGCGTTGATTTCGTTTGCCCGATTTTCTGCTGAGCTGGCAACTGAGTTAGGGGATGATGACGAATAAGGAAGAAACTAAAACCACAGCTAAAGTAGCAAACCTTGGTTGTTTAATTTCTTAACAATACTCCAGTGGAGTGTTAACTAACATTGCGCTGGAGTAGGGATATGTTCGCCGTTTCTGAAGCCCTTAATGAGCACATCAGTGAGTATCACCGTTGGAGGAAGGCGGACATTACTGAAGTGTTCAACCCAGTCAATGAGTAGAGCCATACAGATGTTGTAGTACTGACAAACTTGAAGCATACATAACCCTTGAGCCATCTATGTCAGCAGCTGTTGTTCAAAGTGAATACACAGCTGTAGTAGGTCTGGATATCTAAGGTTAAGAAAAGTTTAAAGCAACTTTATATAAACATTAAATTGAGGTTAAAAGATGAATGCTAACCTCTGTTCAAAAGGGTATATTTTCTGCAAGGTTTAAAGCTTTGCGAGTCAATGGGCAAGAATCAAGAAAAAAGTGCATAGCTGAGAACTAACAGCTTTTCCATAAAAGAACAATTTTTAAAAGGGTTAATGGCTCAAGTCTTTTGACGTTAGTGAGCATGTTGAGCCTGCCAGAGTTACTTGCTTTATGTTTTATGAGCCAAGGCTAATTCTCGATAGAAATCACCTCAACATAAATAACTAAGATGACAATATCAGCGATTCAAAAGAAACCAATAAATTGGTGGGTATGGGTATTAGGTGTTGATTTTCTCCTGATCTTAAACACAGGGATATACAAGTATTTGCCTGATTTCTCAGCAAGAGGCTACTTAGGCCATTTCTTGTTGTGGGGAGAAAACAACCTAGCAGTCTGGTGGAGCAGTATTAATTTATTTGTTGTAGGATGCCTGGCCTATGAAGTTTCTTGCCATCTAAGGGTAAAAACCCGTAGTGCCTGGTGGGTTTTGGCAATTTTATTCATTGCTCTATCTGCAGATGAATTAGGCTCTTTTCATGAAAGGGTGGGAGGTTGGTTTAATCTCCTGCCGTATGCCATTGCCGCGGTTGCTTTGTTGACCTATGCCTTAATACTACTTTTTCGAGAGAAGCAATCTCGTTTTTCGGCAACTTGCATTTTGCTGGGCTTTACAATATTCGGGTTAGTTGCTGTTCAGGAATACTTTGAGCATGCCCTTGAATGGCCTTACTGGCTATCAGGTATCAGAGTAGCTATGGAAGAAGGCTCTGAACTTGTCGGTATGTTTTTATGCCTTCTTGCCCTTGTTCGTCAACGTCAAAATTATCTTTCGTCCTCATCACTTATGGTCGTTGTCCCTAATCCATGGCGAATGAAATTTTTATCTTTTATTTTGCTGGCTGGAACAGCTTTTCATTTTGTTATCAGTCTATATGTTGTTTCTGCTTTAACGGCTTCAGATTTTATTTTTAGAGGGAATCCAGCGATATACTATCCATCAATGGTTGCATTTCTTTTGTTCTGCGCCTTAATTTGGTGCTATCTAGAGCCAATATCTGACAGGCATTTACCATGGCTTATGCTGTCTATATACTTCCTGATTTGCTCAATGCTGATTATAGATCCTATTAATTGGTTCGGCATTAGTACTCAGTTTTATTTGCTTTATTTTGTCCAAATTGTTGTCATTGGATTAGGGGTATTTTATGCTGATCGCAATGTAAAAACAGTAAACTATAATTTTTTACGGCCTTTATCTATTCTTGTAGGCTTAAGTTTAATTGGTGTTATGGTTAGAGGTATCTTTATACAGCATCTATTATCTGGCTTTCTTTATTACGGATTATATGAGTCTCTAGCAGCGAAGAAGTTGGGGGCTCATCAAAGAGCAGATTTTGGCCACTCTTAACCGTCAGAGCTAGTTTAATCTGTATGCGATTAAATTGCATCACATTGGATGTGGTTTCAGACCATAACCAAGATAGCAAACCCTAGTTAGTGTTGACCCCTTTTGAGAGCTGGGCACCTTAGCATGGAGGCCGCTGTACGCAGCAATCCATCCTAGGGTGACATGATACATTTAGGCAGATACACAGCAATAGGACCTACTACGTGCCTGGTCATCCTATTGCTGAGAATAGTGCAGCCTAATGCTGTAAGCGCACAAGGTATTACCCCTGCAACCGATGGCACAGGCACCACTGTCACCCCCAATGGCCAATCTTTTGATATTGAATCAGGTAGTCTATCTGTAGATGGCAGTAATTTGTTCCATAGTTTTCAGACGTTTCAGCTGGCCAGTGAAAATACGGCTAACTTTCTAACCAACCCGTCAGTTCAGAGAATTTTTGCGCGGGTGAGTGGAGGTAACACAGCTTTTATTAACGGCAAATTAAAAATTTCAGGAAGCCAAGCAGATCTCTTTTTGCTCAACCCTGCTGGAATTATCTTTGGCCCTGATGCTACCTTAAATTTACCGGCAAGCCTGACGGCAACAACTGCAAACCATATCGAATTTAATCATGGCCGGTTTAATGCCACAGGCATTCATAGCTACGGTACATTGATCGGTAATCCTACTGCATTTGCCTTTGGTCCATCAGGCACGATTCACAACCAGGGAGATTTAACCCTATTACCTGGACAATCACTTACCCTGTTGGCAGGCACCGTTATTAAAACTGGCACTCTCACCGCCGACAATATTCAAATCCAAGAAATCTCTGAAGGACAGATAATTCAAGTCAGCCAGGCAGGTTCTCTCCTAAGTCTGGAGCTTTCTGGAGAAGCATTTCAGGACAACTCGGTTAACGGTAGCCTGACAATGCTACCAAACCTTTTGACAAGTGGTAGGGCGGAGCATGCGGGTCAAATTATTACCAACACTGATGGCCAGATTCTCTTAACTGATTCATCTCTGCCCACAGCCTTACCAGGGCACGCTTTAAACCCTACTAATTTATTCGCGCATCACCCCTCAGAATCATCGTCCTTATCTGCCAATCTAGGTGACTCTTCTCCCCATGGCGACATTTATAATCGAGAAGCCCCATCCCATCAATCAACTACCACCGCCAAACCTGGTGAGAATCACCGGGCACCCTCTCAATCGAGGATCGCTACACATCATTTTCATCGCACTGTATTAAATACCGCCAACGCCAGCGCAGCACTAGCCGATGTGGAAGACCAGCGTACTCAAGACTTCTCCAACTATTTTGGTCGTGATCTACAAGCTGAACAACTAACACTACCGGAAATTCAACATCTGTTAACCCAGATCCATGGGGAAACGGGGCATCAATCAGTGGTTGTCTATATTAAGACGCCAAAACTCGCGATAGATATTGCCAAGCAAACCTCCACAAAGCTAGAACTCCTGATTTTTAAATCTGTTGGGGAGCCGATTAATTTAGAGATTTCTAATGTCAGTCAAGAAGAACTCTTCACAACAGTTGAACAGTTTCGACGTGCTTTAATTGCTTCAGCAAGAACGGGATCTAAACGGTATTTACCATCGGCGCAAAAACTTTATAAATGGTTGATTCAACCGATTGAAGATGAGTTGGGTTCCGAGCAAATCGATACTATTCTATTTTCTATGGACTCGGGCCTGCGGAGTTTACCCATTGCGGCTCTGCACAATGGCCAGCAGTTTTTGATTGAAAAATATAGTTTAGGCATGGTGCCATCCCTGGGGCTAATGCGCTCCAATTATCAACCCTTGGGCAAAGCTCAGGTATTAGCCATGGGAGCAAGCTTATTTCAAGAATTACAGCCTCTCCCTGCTGTCCCTGCGGAATTAGAAAATATTGAACAGCTATGGCCAAGTCGAGGCTTTCTCAATGAAACGTTCACCCGTAAAAATCTTATCGATCAGCAGCAGCAAACGCCTGCCCAAATTATTCATTTAGCCACCCATGCTGAGTTCAACGCTGGGAATGCTGACCAATCGTATATTCAGCTTTGGGATGAACAGCTTCATTTAAGCGACATCCACACCCTGGGTTGGGATCAACCAACGGTCGATTTACTTGTTCTCTCCGCCTGTCGTACCGCCCTGGGGGATGCCAATGCTGAGATGGGATTTGCTGGTTTAGCTGTGGCAGCAGGGGTAAATTCAGCCCTGGCCAGCCTTTGGACAGTGAGTGATGTGGGGACCCTCGCATTAATGAATGAGTTTTATCATCAGCTACAGCAAACCTCAATAAAGTCAGAAGCCTTACGCGCAAGTCAGTTAGCCATGCTTAAGGCTGACATTCGGATCGAGTCGGGCCAGTTACTCAGTGAGGCATCTCGCAGTGTCGTGCCTCTACCTGCCGAACTGAGTCAGTTAGAACATATTGATTTTTCTCACCCCTACTATTGGTCCGGCTTCACGATGATTGGCAGTCCTTGGTAAGCAAAAGCATACACAGAAAGGAGTCTGCATCTTTTTAATTATTGTGGCTTAAATATGACCTTCAGCCCCACCCCCAGCGTATTGTCCGGGGCGAGGGTTAGGGGGATGGCTATAGCACTGGCTTAGCATCCGTGCTATCAGTCGGGAGGAGCAAGGGCAGGGACACCGCTACACTTTGCTGGGCACTGGTGGTAATGCTTTTTGCATACACCGTTCCACCAGTCGGAATGCCCACCATCGCTCTCCCTTGATCAGCGTCATAGCCAGTTATTGTGCCTGAGTATTGGCTACGTGATGCCCGTTTGTAGCCCAGGGTCGCCGCTCTGGCTGAAATGTTGGTGGGCGATGCCCACCCTACCAGAGTATCCACTATTCAGAGAGATTTAATCATTTTTCTCATACACTTCCTGTAGGCTTAATTTTGCCTGTTTCATGGCTGTGTAAAATTCCTCAAAGTCGAGAGACCAAGGAATTCTTTCAGGGTGTTCATAGATCTCAATTTCTAAAGTTCCTGATCCAATATTGACTTCTGCAATTTGAAGTGAATCATCTAACATTATGTCCGCAACCAAATATTCTCTAATCAGGAGGACTTGAAATTGAAACATTAAGCACCACTTTAAATTTCCTTATTTTAATTCAACTACTCTTTGAAGAACAGAAAATCACCTGTCTCATTAAAAACCACATTGTGCCAGGATCCGTCAAAATTTCATTTAGTTGATCTTGTACTGTTGGGTTGATTTTAGATGGATTCCCTTTTGGAGCAGGAAACTTACTATTGCCAGCCCTCTTACCTTGTCCATGTTTATTTAAAGACCCTCCTGCTTTAGTAAAATTGGGACGCCTAGGATCCGTTACTTTTCCTGCATTCGATAATTCATCTATGGATCTTGTGTTTATTCCTCCCGTGCCTCCTACGGGGAGATTGGGAGTATTGTTTAGCCCTGGATTACCTTGAGATCGTAGCGAAGCCGCAGGATTAAGGTAATCGACTGTCCCAGTTGGAAGTCTGCCTCCACGGGGCAGTGCCGGAAAAGGTTCATCGCACTACCTGGCTGTTGCTTGGAAATAGTGCGTTAGTCACGCTCCCTACCTGGCTGTATTTTCCGGCTTTAGTTTTGTTGCAACGCTGTCTCCAAGCTCACAGGCATTTCGTGAGCGTCTATTGGCAGCAGGCAAGCGCAAATGCAAATGTTAGGAGCACTGATGCATAAGCCTATCAGAGCCATTTATGGGGTACTCAAATCTGGAAAACCCTTTGCCCCCAATCAACTTTTGCCAGCTACTTGATAACTAGGATTCAGAACAGTATCTACTACTGTCTGCTAAACGTGCACACCTTATCCAGCTACACTTGCTATCTACGGTTGTTCTATACGTTCTTCTAAAATATTCTTCAAAGCTCTTATGGCTCTCGCGATATCCTCAAAAGTTATTACTATCAAACAACCCATATAGGACTTTCTCGATAGCTTTTTAAGCTTATGCGGGAGAAACATAAAGTTCATTAGGAGTTCACGAGAACCTAACAAATGTGAAAAAAAATCATCTGCAAATTGCACTTTTACAAAATAAAGAGCATTATAACCATGTATAGTATGAATCATTTCTACATTTATATCATGCTCTAAAATAGCACTGAAGAAATCCATCAAGTGTTCTACTTCACGATTAAAGTCTGAACTTTTACCTATAAGAACTCTGTGAGAGTCTACATAATAGAGCCTTTTATCTCCTACAGGCGAGATTCTAAACGAAAAATATAACTCATCTGAGTCTAAAGCTGATGAACTTAAATTCAGGGAGACTATAATTTCCTCCGTAATCATGAATGGCCAAGATTTATGTAAGGTTTGCTTAGTCTTCTGATGAGTACTTTTGTAAACTTGCTCAATTTTTTGCATGAGTTTGTCAGCAGAGTACTTTTCTAAATATTTTCCTTCTCCCTTTGGGAGCCACTCATAGTCACTTAGAAACACATTCAGAAGGGATAGAATAAACTGAATCTCACTTTGAGATTCTAATTGATTTCCAGTTGAAACCTCAATCTTCATTTCGTCGAGCGAAAATCCCGTTCGCCCTAGAAAATCTTCATTTATAGAAGACTCTTTCATTACACTTTGAATGTCTTCTAAAAGCTCAAGTTCTTGCCTTGATAATTTCATTTTCTTGCCTGCCTTAATTATTCTAATTCAAGTTTAAGTGAAATGAATTAATACCCTGGCCCCACATCTTGGAAGCCATCGCGAATAAAATACTTTGGGCCTCAGCTTCAGAAGTCTTAGGAAAAGCGGTTGAAGGACTACTAGAACTATTAGGATGCTCGATCACAATTATACGTTCTACTCCACTCCAATATCCAGTAGCATCATCTCTTACTCGGTCATTAGCTATTAAATCAGGAAAGTTGATGGTGCTATCTACTGACTCTGCTAGCTGACTTTCAGAGTTAATGCCTATATTTCTGAAATCTGCACCATTATGTCTTTCCCATGAATGCTGAGCCACTCCCTCAGCCCATTCACTTGCATTAAACACAAAATCTGTTGGATCAACTGAATCTAATCCACTTCCAAAAGGAGGTAATGAAAATGACCCAAGATCTTGAATCTCTTCACCAAAGCCACCAGGGTACAGATCTTCGAGATTGACGGGTGGCGTCTGTAAGATTTCATCCCAATCGACTTTTGGCAGAGGCAGATTGTCCCAGATGGGTCGGTTGGGGTCGAAGTCGGGATTGTAGCCGCCAGTGGCAGTTTCTAGACACCACTGAGCAAAGTCTTCAAGGGCCTCGCGGGTCTCTTCTGATTGCAGTTGGTTATTGAGAAGGACGCCTTCTGTCACTAGCGCGAGTACAGCGCCTACGACTATGAGAGGAACAAAGGTGGCTTCCCCGCTGGGGTCGGTGTAGTTGGTGGGACTATTGAAGACGTAACGATAGAGGTTGGCATCGCCTGCGTCAAAGCCCAGCGGGTTTTCTGAGATAAAGCGATCTACCGTCGGGTCGTAGTAGCGTGCCCGGTAGTACATCAATCCCGTCGCTTCATCCCGCTCTCTGCCGGTGTAGCTAAAGTGGAGGAATGTTGGTGGGCAATGCCCACCCTACCTGCTTGACAAGTAGGATTTAGAACAGTATCTACCTGCTGGCTGCCGATTTCTGGGTCAAATGGTGAATTTATTCCGAATTAAATCTAATGCAAGCTAAATACTCTTAAGAACAGATAATAAATCACAAACAATTCCCCTCCATAAATATTGATATTGTTCTATGGTTATCTTCTCGGTATGAGTAACTAAATTAATGATATCTAATTTAGGGCAATAGCTATATGTCACCGTTACATTTGAGTTATCTATCTTTGCTTGAATTTCTAAAACTCCATCGTTTAGATAACAAAAATGTTCGAAGCTGTGTGTTCCCTTTATAAGGTTATCTTTCAATGAAAGATAACCTTCAACCAAAAACTCAGCATCACATTCAACAGCAAGTGGAATTATATCTGCAATCTTGGCTATTGGCTTCCCAGATATTTCGATATGTTTGTAGTTTTTCCTTAATAGCTCATTCATTAGCCCATGTGGATTTAGTTCTCCTAATGTTCCAAGAGAATTTATTTCATAACTTACATGAAGACTAATCTTTTTTGTCATAAGATTATTTCATTGGTGCAGGTCTATTATATGCAGGATGTTCTGATCCTATTGGAAATGTATGAATTGATCCATCCCTTCTCAGAATGACTACAGCTTTATGAGCTGAATCAGATATATATTTTTCACTTGTTGGAAGATTACTAGGTGGGTAATCATTATAAGCTCTAATAACCATTCCATCTCCTGGTGCAATCGGCACGGAAAAAGCTTGGCCAACTCTCATTTTAGATGTATCAAGACTACTGACAGCGCGTTCACCTGCCTCGCTTGATAACCATCTTCCTTGTGGCTTTCTATCTCCTCTTGCTCTTGCTATGACGTCGCTAATTGGTCTATCTGGTCCATGTGGACCCACTGTAATATCTTCAAGAGAGGGTTGTGGCAGAGAAGAACCAAAAATAAAGTCTCTAGGATCTATCTGTGGTATAGGGAATGGATTTGTTGCTTCGCCCAATATGTCTGATAAATCTTCCTGTGATCCTTCCCCAAAGCCACCAGGGTACAGATCTTCGAGATTGACGGGTGGCGTCTGCAAAATTTCACCCCAATCGACTTATGGTAGAGGCAGATTGTCCCAGATGGGTCGGTTGGGTTCGAAGTCAGGGTTATAGCCGCCGGTGAGAGTTTCCAGACACCGCTGAGCAAAATCTTCAAGGGCCTCGCGGGTCTCTTCTGATTGCAGTTGGTTATTGAGAAGGACACCTCCTGCCCCTAGCGCGAGTACAGCGCCTGCGGCTTTAATGGCTTTGACGCCGCCTACGACTATTAGAGGAGCAAAAGCGGCTTCCCCGCTGGGGTCGGTGTAGTTAGTCGGACTATTAAAAACATAGCGATAAAGGTTGGCATCGCCTGCGTCAAAGCCCAGCGAGTCTTCCGAGAGGAACCGTCCCACCGCCGGGTCGTAATAGTGCGCCCGATAGTACATCAACCCCGCCGCATCATCCCGCTCCCTGCCGGTGTAGCCAAAGCGAAAGTCGAAGTTGGGATTCGTTTCGCTTGTCACCTGGCCAAAGCTGTCATAAACGATGCGATTGAGGATGTTGCCACTGTTGGCGATCACATCGCAGACACTGTCCTGATGGTCCGTGAGCGTCCAGCGAGTTTCACCCACTGCGTTTCTTCCGCTAGCGCCTGATCAACCTGCGGCCCATGGAGATAGCGATGAGTCTGATTACCCTCCCCATCAAAGACCAGAGCAATGTGGTCACCGTTATAGACAAAATTCTCTTCTGTGGGCGCGTCAACCCCGTCTCCATCGACCGCTGATTTTATTCATGACGAGCGATATTCAGCGCAGTCATTTTCAGAGATGAGAGCCCAGTTTGAGCAGGAAGCTACCAGAGCAAAGCTGGATGGGCACTATCAGTTTGAAGTGAGCCCCTGACCAATATGGTGAAGTGGTTGATGTGTTTGATGGGCCTGCTGTGTATGCGGAACACGGTAATGGCTACCCTCCCCATTCGCATCGACTACCTTAGCAATCCGCTGGCCATAGGCATTATAGGTACACACTGCTTCCTCAAGAACAGTGCTATCACTGAGCATCGCCACTACTGTTTTCAGAACTTTCATAATGGTCTATCCACTCTAAGAGATCATCGAGAATAACTCTTAATGCGTTTTTTTTCATACCAATCTTTTCCTCAAAGTTTAGTATATTAACCCCATAGCAGATAGCATTCATTGCTTGCGAAAATATTATCCACTTTTCGAGTGGTAAAACTATTTTAATACCCTTTTTAAGGTACTCTTCTCCACTTGGCCTTGGTTTTTCCCACTTACGAAAATCATTGATTAGTTCCTTAAACTCGTCGAGTGAACATCCAATTCGGGAAGAAAATTCATACTCGTGGATTGATGCGAGTGTTTCATTTAAAATATTTACAATAATTGATTTTGAGCTGGTTGTTATTTTCCCTAGATCAGAAATGTCAGTGGATAGAATTATTTCCATATTCTTACAGAACAAGCAATGACTGAGTAATCTTAGTGGGGTATCTTATCAGGGAGAATTCGTTCAAGGGATAAAAACTACAATGCCTGAATAACTTAATCTGTGGCATGGGTAAGCTGACTCAGCCGCCCGCTATCGTCATAGCTGTAGCGAGTGCTGGCAATGGGGGTATTGCCATCGGCTCCCGCAAACCGCGCCAGGGAAGTCAACTCACTGGCGACGTTGTAGCCCATCTCGACCCGCTTGGGCTGCACCGCTGTGCCCCCCTGCTGCACCTGGGTCATGCGGTCCAGGGCATCGTAGGTATAGTCCGTTGTCCCGGTGAGGGTACCGGCAATCGTGTCGGTGGTCTGGGTCAGGTTATCGACCGCATCATAGGTGTAGTCAAACACTACCTGGGGCACCGACGGTGCCGTGGTGATGCTTTCGGAGGTGAGCCGGTCGAGGGCGTCAAAGCTATAGGTGTTAAGGCTCAACACCGTGCTGGTAATCGCATCGGTATCTTGCACCTGGGTCAGTCGCCCCAGCTCGTCAAAGCCATAGCCAACGGTGCGCTGCACGGCATCTGTCGCACTCAACCATTGCTCACTCGTGCGACGGTCGAGACTGATTATCTTCTACAGGTACCTTCAATTGAAACTCACATTCTTCAAAGGTTGCTGTCAAAATAGTATTGCTATGTGGATTTTCTCTATCTTGAAGCCCAATAAACTTTAGCTTCTCGAAAGTTGGCTCTGTTGCCAGAAAACCAACAAATGGACCAGGAGGCAAATCAGAGTCCTTTGAAGTTACTTCAATGTAGGCCATTTCCCGATAGGAGGAATATTTAAGATCGTAAACAGGAAATTTTTTTTCACTACATTCCTTGACAGAATAGCGAATGTAGCTCAAAACAATTTGCTCATAAAGTGTGGATGCTATTGCCTCCCATTCGTCATAGGCATCATGTTCCATCCAAGTAATGTTCATACGCTCGATAAATGGGATCAATGCAGTAAAACAGTATCGAAGAATACGAAGAGATTTCTTAAGCTCAGAACTTTCCATAAATAAACTTGTCATTAGCCACCTCTTATGACTTTTTCGAGTAACGAGATTTCCTTTAGTGTAGGTGCTCGCTTGTCCCCAAACCCTTGTCCTGGAATAACAGGCTTAACTCTATCTCTCGTAATATCAAGAACAACCTCACCCTTTTCATTGGTTACATAAATCCGTTCCCCGCTGCCTCTGATTGCACTATTTGGAGGCCCAGTCAGATTTTTTACTCTGTTACCACTACGTCCTCCACTCAAAGTTATATCACCACGAATTTAAGGCTCTGAAGCAGTTTCAAAATAAGGCTGTTCAAAGTTAGGTCTAGAATCGACACCTAGCATTGGGCCAGAGTCATCAACCTCTGGTTGTGGTCCTTTACCAAAGCCACCAGGGTATAGATCTTCGAGATTGACAGGTGGCGTCTATAAGATTTCATCCCAATCGACTTGCGGCAGCGGAAGATTGTCCCAGATGGGTCGGTTGGGGTCGAAGTCAGGGTTATAGCCGCCGGTGATGATAGTTTCCAGACACCTCTGACCAAAGTCTTTAAGGGTCTCGCGGGTCTCTTCTGATTGCAGTTGGTTATTGCAGATGGACTGCCCCTAGCGCGAGTACAGCGCCGCCTACGGCTTTAATGGCATTGACGCCGCCTACGGCTGCTAGAGTAACAAGGGCGGCTTCCCCGCTGGGGTCGGTGTAGTTGGTGGGACTATGAAAGACATAGCGATAAAGGTTGGCATCGCCTGCATCAAAGCCCAGCGGATCTTCCGAGAGGAACCGTCCCACCGTCGGGTCGTAATAGCGTGCCCGGTAGTATATCAACCCAGTCGCGTCATCTCGCTCTCTGCCGGTGTAGCCGGAGCGGAAGAATGTAGGTAGGTAATGCCTATACTACCTGCTGCTTGAAATTTGCTACCTTCTCCTGAAAAGAGATAGTAAAACTCTCAGTAGAGAGGGAAAGAACTGGATTTCGTCCAATGCCTTCATAAAACCGCCTGCAGCGAATATTCCTGATGATACGCTAAGGATATACCACCTGTGCTCGGGGGTTGTATCACCAAAGAAAAGAAGGATACATAATGCTCCAGCTCCAAACCCACCCAGGCCTGAGAGTATCACGTCCACAACGATTATATATAGATTTACCATAAGCACACCTGTTTAGCTAATTGAGTCGAGCATAGTTGACTATCGTCCGTTTGATCAGTCTTCGTTGAAAAGTGGAAGATTCAGAACTAGACTGCTATTGGAGACAAAACTTCCTGCAACTGGGGGCAAGCGGTAACAATCTAGGAGAGTACAGCCATTGTAGGCGGTGCGTTACTTGCTCTCATTTTTGTCACTAGCCAAGAATTCAATAGTTGGAGGAGAAGAGATTATTTCAATCTCTCCCCAATCTCCAGATAAGTGGTAATTTCCATGAGAACAGCTTAGAGTGTCTATATTGCCATAATCGATCTCGCCACTGGCATCCGAATATGGAATCATCACCTTATTTATCCACTTCACCTTATCTACTTGATTAAACTCCAGATAGGCTTTTTTATAGCAATATTGTTCTTCATGTGGTGGAGTTCGATATGCTGGATGTTCCTTTGTTAAGACAACATCCAGCAAGAACTTTACACAAGTTTCAAGGGTTTCTATGTTGAGAACATAGCTGTCTTCCAAGTAAACATGTTCAAGATCTGGCAATTCATAGTAATGGGATAACTTCATTTCTCCTCCTTAGAGTTTTTATAGATCATAGTTTATAGGTGTGTGATTGCCAGGGCTTTTTCTAGTGACAGGGTTGCCAAATGGATCTACTCTTTGACCAGATGCGTTACGCAACTCAACATGAGGAGATCCACTACCTTGTGCTCTCTGACTACCCTGTTTGATAGTTATTCTTATGACTCCATTGCCATCAACATATTTTATTGGCCCATTTGGATTCTGAACTCGCGTAAAATTTTGGCTTTCCGCAAGATTTCTAATATCGCTAGCATTGGGGGGATTACCAGTTCCGAAAAGTTGGTCAATCCCTGGAGCAGCTAAGTCATTAGGCTCAAAAAACGGTTTTTCAAGCTCTGGATTAGGAGATCTTGGATCAGCATCAAAGTCATCAACTTCCGGCTGCAGCCCTTCACCAAAGCCACCAGGGTACGGATCTTCGAGATTGACGGGTGGTGTCTGTAAGATTTCACCCCAATCGACTTTTGGCAGAGGCAGATTGTCCAAGATGGGGCGGTTGGGGTCGAAGTCGGGATTGTAGCCGCCAGTGACAGTTTCTAGACACCACTGAGCAAAGTCTTAGGGGGTTCACTGTCATAGACGATGCGGTTGAGGATATTGCCGTGATGCTGGCTCAGAGCACGTTATTGTGCTGGCTTTTCTGATCTTAATGAGGAGCGATCGCACTGTATCACACTACCGAAGAAGATCAATTCCAGTCACTGCCTAGTCCATAATTTCAAACGGCCATCCCATCCAGCACTGACAAACCTTTGCTCATCGAGTATCGAAATCGCTTCGACCCTTGACCGCCCATGAGCACTAATCAAAGACAAGTTTGCATCATTGCTAAGATTAAGGACACGAATATTTCCATACCGGTTTCCAATTATTAAGAGATTGCCATTTTCACTTAGTTTGACTGTTTCAATAGCTTCACCTGTTTGAATAGATTCAATTCTCTGATTGGTTGCCATGTCAAAAATAGCTACAGTCCCATTAGGACTACCGATTACAAGTAAATTATGCCTTTCAATAATGGACAAAGACATAACGTAATCTAGTGAGTAATCTGACAAATCAATGCGATTTATCTCTTGTCCTGTGGCATAGTCTAATATCTTTATGACATTCCTGAATTCCTGATCTGTGAATATTATGACCCTTTTTTCAAGGGAAAGGATAAAGCATCTTTTATGTATTGAGAGCAGCCCTTTAAAGGCATACGCTAATTCACATTCGTCTAGACTCCATACATAGGTTAATCCATCATTGAAGCTAGCAAAGAGTCTTGAACCATCATCACTTACAAACGATGAATGGACTACTTTACTTGTCCTGTTAAACTTAGACAACTCATCTTTTGAAGATATATCCCAAACCCTAATCATATTTCCATCATGGGAAATAATAAGATTTGCCTTTGGGGAAAGAGATACAAATGTAGAATCTTCAAATTCTCCTTTAATTGTGATTTTCTGAGGAGCGTTTTCAAGAAAATTGCATTCAGTAATTTTATATTTTTCTGAACTTTCAGAAAAGACTTGCTCTACAGAGAAAAAAGGTTCATGCTCGGACCCGTGCCAAATATTATATATTCTGCCGAGACCAGTCCAGGCGTAAGAACAATTAAACATGCCTTTGTTTCACTTCTCGTTTTTTTTGAGCGGCTGATATTCGGAATTATGAATAAATTCACTGCAAATCTTTCCTGATGTATTAACTTTCCACCAGCCTATAATCCCAACAAAAGGCACATCACCATTTTTGTCATATTCGGCATCAACTGTATATACCCATCCATTAGGATTTTGCTTTGCGGTTTCCTTCACTTGATCCGTGACTTCGATTTTTTGGGGTTGAAAACTTTTTGAATGTTGCTGCATTTTCTTCTACTCTCCCTATCACAAAAATGGGACGTAAGGACCCAGTACAAAAACGGTTCCTTTGTTTGTCGTTACTTCACGAACAATCTGTCTGGAGTCTTCAATATAATTACGGTCAATTCCATCATAAAAGGTAATTTCATCTTTGCCATAAGGTCCCGGAGGAACATTTAGAGCTGCTTGGACATTCACTCCATGTGGTGGTGGAGTGATTTCATACACATAGCTTCCTGGGTCAACTGCAAACCCTACAGCTGCTTGTTGGTTCGTAGATAAAGCTGTTATCAACGATGCGGTTGAGAATTTTGCCGCTCGCGGACACTCGCTCAATCTATTATGGTGGGTTTCTTGGCCTTAACCCCCCATACGGCAAGGGGCGATCGCACTGAGAGTCACAATGTTCTTGATCGCTGCCCTCATTTCACTGCCTGCGATCGCTACCCTGACCATCCGTCAGCATACATGTGTAGTGCTGGGTTTCTTGGCATCAACCCATCCTACGGCGAGAAGCGATAGCTCTTTCGGATGCTGGAGATGTTCAGTACCTACCCTCATATATGGCAGCGCATAATCTCCTGTTCGTCTGCGTCAAGGTCTTGATTAAGGTGAACATGAAATCCATTAGAGTATTCACCAAGAGCCATCCTTATAAAGGTCTTGGCTAAAGCTATATAAGCCTGCTTATTAGCGTATAGAACTGGCATACCATTTTCAATCACAATCTTCAACTCTTCATCTATCTCTTCATCATAATCAAATTCAATTGTATTTTGTGATGAAAGATCTTCAAACTCAAACTCAAATTTTTTCATCATCTTCTAGAGCGATACCTTTTTTATTTTGTGTCAAAAGAGTGTTTGGCTTTTCGAGACTTTCTTTGCTACTCCGTAATATGCTTATTGAAAATCCGTCTATTTTTTCCTCTAGCATTTCTCCTCAGAGCCTCAACATTAGTATGGCGTATAGGGTCACCTCCATTAACAAGAGGATAAGTTTCTGTTCTTAGGTTTACCGATCTTCCACCTCCAAAATCAATAGTAACGTTCGTTTCCTGTAAAGTATCAGGATTTAGACGGTTTCTTGTGACAGAAAAATCACCACTTTCGATGCCTTCCTGAATACTATCGAATATTTCTTGGGTTTTCTGACTGGGTAAAGAAGGAGGGGTGTTCGCTGCTGGACTTGAGTGATTTGGAATATTGTTTCCAGCGGAACCTACACTAGGAGAGGATGCTCCTTCCAGTAAATCTCCTGCCCTTCCAACTCCTGGATTACCTTGGGATCGTAGCGGAGCCGCAGGATTAAGGTCATCGACTGCCCCAGTTGGAAGTCTACTTCCACGGGGCAATGCTGGAATAAGTTCATCCCTGGAGCCCGCCAAGGCCTTGCCTATGTCATCACCGATAATGAGCCGACATCAAAGTCCCTCTCCCAAGTTTGGGAGAGGGACTTTAGGGAGAGGTCAGGAAGGGTCAGGGGTAGGCCTGCAACGCATTAGCAGAATCAATGATTGCGCCGTTGATGGAGAGGGGGATGAAGTCCCCTTGGAAAAGTGGCGTTAGTCACGCGTCCTTCCTGGCTGTCCGAATGAAGGGAGGCACTTCAGGACCTTTAGTTTTGAAAGATCAATCTATGAATTAGACTCCAATTCCTCAACGAGATTCCACAATTCTTCTTCTGATAGCTCAAATTCTGGCCCCATATCCATGCCGTCAATTTGTCTAATTATTGAATTTAATTCAAAATCGATTTCACGATATCTATCTATTCGTAATAAGTGAGCCCACTGTGAAAGCTCTTCAGCGCTATAATCACCCTGAAGTTTTCTCTTCAAATCTTCTGCAAAGTTCTTTTTTGAATAAATCATAGTCCTAATTCATTTCCAGTTGGTGGAAAATGGGGTGAGTTTAGTGGAAGTCCATTTTCTGTCTTGGGGTGCACTCTATTCATATTGCCAGCATGATCATAAACTTCTTCCCATTCTCTTACTCTACCTGTTCGTGGATTATATTCTGTTACATGAGATCTACCTCGTGATGGTCCAGGTTTACTTGCTGGTACCTCGGCTTCATAGCAACGAACTCGACCGTCAGGAAGCTGTCTCGTTCTAACAGATCGTTCTTGGGCATTTTCAGCAATTCTAAATTTTCTATTTAGTGCATCAGATGTATTATTACTATTAGCAGAAATTTTTCTACCTTCTGATATAGACTGTTGGCCTTTACGAGAACTACCAACTATACTATCTGCATCTACTGCTCTATTGGGACCTGGATTACCTTGAGATCGTAGCGGAGTCGCAGGATTAAGGTCATCGACTGCCCCAGTGGGAAGTCTGCCTCCACGGGGCAATGCCGGAACAAGTTCATTCCCGGAGCCCGCTAAGGCTCTGCCGATGTCATCACCGATACTGCCTGCCCCTCTGGCAACATCATCAAGCAGTTGCGACAACTGTTAGGTAATTGATCGACCCAAGCCTTCTTAGCCATTGCTCACCAATGCGATGGTCGAGAGTGTCGTAGGTAAACTGTCGCGTTTACCCGTTGTCACGCACAAATTCAAGGGTTTTGGAGTATTGCTTTAGCTCTTGGAAGTGATGCGTGACTCACACACCCTAAGCTTGCTGCTAATCCACCGAGCCCATTGAGACAGGCTTCTTCGTAGGTGTAGGTGCCGTCATCTAGAATGTGGTTATGGTCACCCATGACATAAGGTGACTAACTGGGTTAGATGACATACACTCGCTGGTCATCGCATTAGGTTGCGAGAAAGATAGAGAAAGTTGTTGATATAGGGCAGAAATGCTCGATGAATAGATGATTTGGAGTCTTGTGAAAGTGTTAGTGGCCACTGCCTACCCTACCTGGCTCTGAAATGAGGAATGCATTCACTCATCTTCAGATTCTAGAAAATGGAAGCGAGCAGCATCTTCTCTCTGAGCATCAAAATTTTGTCGGATGTGAAAGTGAAAGTCAGATGAGTAATCACAAAGAGCCATCCTGATGAAAGCTTTTGCAAGCATCAAATAAGCTAACCTATTTGCATAAATAACTGGAATTCCATTCTCAATAGCGATTTCCATCGCCTCACTCATATCTTCGCTAAAATCAAATTTTATTCTGTTTTTAGCCGAATAATCTTCAAATTCAAACTCAAATTTTTTCGTCATCATTAATCACCGAAAATGTAAAATCTAAAGGTTCAATGGTTCACTCTATAATATGAACATTATCCACTACTGTGTTTTTTCCTCTTCTATCTCTATCAGACTGAGTTCTATCATATAGCTTGACTAAGAAAGCATACATTGCTGTATAAGCTTCTCTCTCACTCAACAAAACTTCCATACTTATTTGCCTCCTTGAGGTCGTGTACTTCGATTGAGCCCTGTTTGAGAATTAAATGATCTGGGTGTTACATTGCCCCCTCCTTCATTAATGACACCGTTACGGATAGTCCATTTTAGGAAAAGATGGCCAAAAGCTTTACGATAAAAACCTTTCAAGGATATAGATCGCTGAAATAGCCTCCAAGTATCTGGGCGATTTCCAGGGATTTTCCACTATGCAACCAAAGCATGAAAAACGGAATAGGCGTTTCAGCCTCTGCCTTACTCAAGTACTTAGCTCTGTCCACGAAGCGGTAAATCCTTGAAACCGTTTCTAAAATTGAGTTTCAGCTATCCTTGCCTTCAGGGCACTACCGAAGATATGGTTGGTTTGTCCACGGTTTGTGGGGAAATCAGATGTCCCTAAAGCTCTGCTAGTTGGCGATGATTGACGCGTAGGGACAATTGGACTGTTTTCTGAAGGTGGTAATTGCCGTTGAGGACTGATTTCTTTGTTGGGACCATTAATTACCTAAATTTAGGCCAAATAAAAGGCACGATGCTCAATGCCGAATCGCTGAACGTATTGCCAAAAGAGGAAAGGTGATGAACCCTTGAAAAACAAACCATCGTTTTTAAGGTGCATCACA